>NZ_JBFUJK010000011.1:0-156954 GCF_056401395.1 Arthrobacter sp. P4_F11 | reverse complement strand
TGACGACCCAGGTCCCGGGATACGTACCCGCAGCCACGACTTGCCCGTCCACAAGGTACTCGACACCGGTCGTGGCGGGAACCGTGTAGGTGTCGTCCTTTGTCCCGACCTTGTCAATGAACGTCACTGCCGCGGGAGAGACCGGGAACGGGGTCGCCTTAAACGTCATCGACCACGACGCCAAGGCACCAGGAGCCAGGGCGTAATCGGTTTTCGGCCGCGCTGTTGCCGTGACCTTGCCCATGGCCGGATACTTACCCGCAGCCACGACCCTGCCGCCGACGAGATAGTCGATGCCGGTCGTGGCTGGAACGCTGTAGGTATCCTCGTTCGTCCCGTCCTTGTCCGTGAAAGTGACGGCCGCCGGAGCGACCAGAAATGGGGTGTTCTTGAACCTCATCCACCAGGTTGCTACGGCACCAGGAGCCAGGATGTAATCGGGCTTCGCCCGCGCGCCTGCGAAGAAAATCCCGTCGGTCGAATACGAATACGAATACGAATACGTGCCCGCTGATACAACCTTTTGAAGACCGGCGCCACCGACGAGGTAGTCAATGCCGACCGTCTCGGGGATGGTGTACGTATCGTTAGCCGTGCCGTCCCTGTCCGTCATCACGATAGGGGCAGGAGTCACCTGGACCGGGGTGGCGACGGGCGTTGTGGGCGTGCTGAAACTTTCGTAGGTGACGTAGCCTCGGTTGTACGCCCGCACCCGTGCCACGATGCTGTGCCCGATGTCGGCGGCCCTAGTCATGTAGGTAGGACTACTGCCGATTAGCTGTTGCAGGGAGTCCAGATGCATCCACCCGTACTCGACTCTGGTTGGCTTAGGGTCTAGTGCTGCGAGTTCCATCTTCAACGTAAACCCCACGGAAGGCGGACCTTCTACCTGGAGCTTCGGTGAATTGGAATACTCGCGGAGAGGATCCAACCTGAAATCTAGGCTTGCCCAGTCAATCGCGACTGGGGCGGGATCCTTCATGTCCGACGGGAATTTCTCGACTCTCCCGTCACGCCAGTACACGACACGTTTGTCATCGGGCCATGACCTCACCTCGATGTGAGAGAGCGAGACAGGACCCAGCGGCCATCCATTCAGATCGCCAACTGCTGTGTTTGCATACCCCGCCCCGCACTCATCAAAGCAGACGTCATGTGTGGCGCCGAGGCTGTCTTCGTAGAAGAGGTTGCCGTAACCGATTGCCCCGACCCTGACCACGACTTGGTCTTGGTTTATGTCTTGGTCCGGGTACATCACCGCAGGCGAAAGCATTCTGATATCCGTTAGTGATGGTGACTCGCTAGTATCTACGGCTACAGACGGTGCCACTGAACCAACAATCAATGTCATTGCGGCCGCTAGGACAAATACAGCGGAACGACAGCGCTTAATAGACCTTTTCATTTATCCCCCAGATGATGATGACTAGACCCTACACGCCTCAACGCATCTAAGATCTCCAAACCGGATTCCGGCCGCACCATTAACAGATAGGCGGCAACAACCGGGGATACTCACGGAACAAAGAGTTCGCCATCAATCCCGTCGCGGCCTATCTGTTCAAGACGATGCAGCGCGAGCTGAGCCATATCGTCCACGGTCACACCACTGACGAGAAGTTGGCAGAGTACTGCAACCACCGCGGGATCTTCGAGTTAGAAGCCGAGGGATCGGCCTATCTCATCATGAACGAGCTAGCCGGCCGATCAGTTCGACGCCGACGAGAGCCTGCACCACATCCAGCAGTGGCTAAAGGGGTCACAAGCCAGATGAGAGGGGTATACGCAGCGCGTTCAGCACTGTTGATCGCATAATCAAGGCAGGACGAAAAGAACTGCAGGAGGAACAGGAATGAAAGTACTTTTCGTCGATATTGATGGAGTCGTCAACCGCGTAGGTACGAGACAGCGCTTTCGCAGCTTCATGGGCATCGATCCTTTCCTGGCGTTCAAGGTCAGAAAGATCATCCTCGACACGGACGCAGCCGTTGTTCTAACGTCCACATGGCGGCATATCCAAGGCGGCCGTGAAGAAGTCGACCGGCACGTTTACAAGACCTTTGACGTTACTCCGTCAGCAGACACAGGCTTTCGTGGCGAGGAGGTGAAAATGTGGCTGGACCGGCATCCGGAAGTGACGCGGTATGCAATCGTCGACGACGACACTGACTTCTATGCCGATCAGCCATTGTTCAAAACGAACTGGCAAACCGGGATCTCCGACGAGGTTGCGCAGCAGGTAACCGAATTTCTCAACAGTGGAGATGGCCCATGAGTGCACATCTACCACCGTTGGGAAACTTCGCCGAAGCGCCTGCCGACGCCCCGGAATCCGGGCGGATCCAGGGGGAGCACTGCCGGCGATCAATTCCGTGGCGGCATTGACAGGACGTGTTGATGCGATTGTCAGGCAACGAAACGTAGCCAATGCCCGCACGGCTCACCTAGGCTTTTCCCAACGCCCTCGAACTCCCCGGGGCGTCCGTAGTCTCTCCTGAGGATCGGCCGAAGGATCGGCGTATGGAATATCGAGCGGCCCAGCCGCTGGGAACGCAGCAGCTGACGGAACCAGGTCCGCCCGGCGGGCAGGCGGGCCCCAGCTGGCCCCCACCACCGCGGCCTGAGCCAGGATCCAGGCCCGCACAGCTGCAGCCCGAGCCCGGGCCGTCGTCAGAGCCCCACCCCGCGCCAGAGCCTGAGCCGGCGGCTCCGGCGGGAAAACGTAAGCACCGGGTCCGGCGTCTGCTCGCCAGGATCTTCAAGTTCGCCGTCGCCATGGTGGTCATCACGGAGCTGGCCGCCGTCTCATTCATCTGGTTCGCTCCCCCGCGCACTGCCTACATGCTGCAGACCGGCGGCCCGATCGCATACCAGTACGTGTCCCTGAACCACATCAGCCGCTATGTCATCGCCGCGGCCGTCGCCCACGAGGACCAACAGCTGGGAACGCGTGTTGGCGCGTTCTCCGTCGATGATTTCCGGGACAGGGCCGTCGCCTACCTGCAGGGCAGGGATGACCCGAGCGGTTCCACGGTCCCGCAGCAGCTGGTCAAGAACATCTTCCTGTGGCCTGATGCGAATGCCCTGAGGAAGGGGCTGGAGGCCGGGCTTGCAACCGAGTTCAGCCTCACCCTGACCCCGCAACGGATCATCGAGCTGTATCTGAACTACGCGCAGTTCGGCCCGCAGCTGTACGGCATCTGCGCAGCGAGCTGGTACTACTTCGACGAACCCCCGTGGAACATGTCCGAGTATCAGGCCGCGCAATTGATGGGGGTCCTGCCGCTGCCCACACTCGTCACTAGGGCGGCGGGAGGCGGCATCTATCTCGGCCCGGGGGTCCACCCCAAAGTGTGGGACTACGTCAACGGTGCGGCCAACGTGTGGGTCCCCAAGCAGATCGAGGGGCTCGGCGGATGGAAGGCGGCCGTCGCAACCATCGGCATCGGCGACACAGCGTCCGACCACGCCGCCGAGCGGGGATCCGCGAACCCGGATGGCTGCGGTTCGTATCCGGAGAGTGTGCTGGACCTGCTGCGGCAGCAGGACGTTGCCCTGGACCGCAACGGGAACCCTGCGCCACCCAGGGGCTAGGAAACCCGAAAACTAGGAAGCCAGGGTCAGTTGCCCAGGTCCTCGACCTTGGGCAGGGCGAGTTCCTCGCTGCGGGGCAGTTCCTCGACGTTGACGTCCTTGAACGTGATGACGCGGACGCTCTTGACGAACCGGGCGGAGCGGTAGACATCCCACACCCAGGCGTCCTGCAGGGTCAAGTCGAAGTAGACCTCGCCATCGGCGCTGCGGGCCTGCAGGTCAACATGGTTGGCAAGATAGAAACGCCGCTCGGTCTCGACCACATAGCTGAACAGCCCGACGACGTCGCGGTATTCGCGGTAGAGCTGTAGCTCCATGTCGGTCTCATAGTTTTCAAGGTCCTCGGCACTCATGGTTCCATCTTGCACCATCCGGCGCCGGCCGCGCGCCACAGTGCGCCGGCCGCGCCACCGGCCGCCGCGCCCGAGCGGCCAGAACAGCTAGAGCATCTGCCAGCTGACCCGGTGGTACGGCGTGGGACCGGAGGTCCGCAGCGCCTCCTTGTGCGCTGCGGTGCCGTAGCCCTTGTTCACGTCCCAGCCGTAGGCCGGGTATTGGGTATGCAGCTCGCACATCATCGCATCGCGCTCGACCTTCGCGATGATGCTGGCCGCGGCGACGCTGAGGCACTGCATGTCGGCTTTGACCAGTGTGTGCACCGGGGCATCGCACCCGGGTTCGGCGGGGGCATCGTCAAACAAGGACGGCTGCAGATCCGGCGAGAGCCAGTTGTGGCTTCCGTCCAGCAGGACAACCTCGGGCCTGATTCCGGCGGCGAGCACGGCAAACCAGGCCCTGTTCCCGGCAAGACGGAGCGCCGCGATGATCCCGAGTTCGTCGATCTCGTTCGCGGACGCATGCCCGACGGCGGAGGCGACGCTCCAGTCCCGGACCACCGGCACCAGCCGCTCCCGGTCCGCGACCTTGAGCAGCTTGCTGTCCCGGACATCGGCCAGGAGCTTCTGTTGCTGCAGGTCGACGACGGCGATCCCCACGCTGACGGGACCGGCCAGGGCGCCGCGGCCGACCTCGTCGATGCCCGCGAGGAGCCGCGCGCCGGAGCTGCGGAAGCGGCGTTCGTAGTCGAGGGTGGGGGCTGCTGACATGACGGGCGGCTTACTTTCCGGACGGGGCAGGGACGCTGCGGAAGACGTCCGGGTAGTTGTCCAGGGCCGACATCCTGTTCAACGGCCAAGCGATGACGGCGGCCTTGCCTTCAATGTCGGATTCGTTGACGAAACCGCCGTTGGTGTCCATATGGGCGCGGGAATCCGCGGAGTGGTTGCGGTTGTCGCCCATGACCCAGACCTTGCCCGCGGGCACGACGACGTCAAAGTCGCGGACCTGGGGAATCTCTGCGGAATTGATGTATTTCTCGTCCAGCGGCGCGCCATTGACGGTGAGCTGTCCGCCGGCGTCGCAACAGACCACGTGGTCACCCGGGAGCCCGATGACACGCTTGACCAGGTGCTGTTCCGAGTTGTCCGGCAGCAAACCGACGAACGTCAGCCCGTCCTGCACCCAGGTGAAGGGGCCCTTGGTCTTCGGGGCCGCGGGGGCGAGCCAGCCCTGGCTGTCCCGGAACACCACCACGTCCCCGCGCTGGAGCGCCATGGGCTCGGGCACGAGCAGGTTCACGAAGATGCGGTCGTTCACATCGAGGGTGTTGACCATGGATTCGGACGGGATGTAAAAGGCCCGGAACAGGAAGGTCTTGATCAGGAAGGACAGCACAATCGCCACGACGACCACCGTGGCAACCTCCTTCAGCCACAGGAAGAGCGGGCTGCGCCCTTCACGGGCCTTGGCCTTCCTGGCCCGGCGGGATGTCGGATCGGCGTGGGCGGGTCCGTCGGCCCGCTCCCTCCCGGTCGGCCCAGGCGCGGTCGGCCCAGCCGCGGTCGGGGCAGTCTCCGACCGGGCAGCCTCGATGCGGGCAGCCTGGATACGATCAGCGCGCTGCGCACCGGCGCTGTCGTCCTGCGCCGCAGGAGCCGACGCCGGAGCAGGAGCCTGCGCACCAGCCGGTGGATCCGCCGGCTCGTCCGCGGGGATCGCCGAGGCGGTAACCCGGGGTCGGTCCTGGCCCTGCGGATCAGGAGTGCGCGGTTCGGTCTCGGGCATCTACTGTCCGTTCGTCGTCGTCGTTGTCGCAGCCGGTTCGGGCCGCGCTACTGCTGCAAATCTATCAAGCGGCCAGATGATCTGTACCGGCCTGCCAATGACGCGTTCCAGCGGCACCATGCCCCCGCCAGGGGCGCCCAGGAGGCTCCGGGAGTCGGCGGACATCGAGCGGTGGTCCCCCATGAGCCAGAGCCGCCCGGCAGGCACCTGGACGGCGAACTTCACATCGCTCGGGGTGTCCCCCGGATACACATACGGTTCCGCAACTTGCTGGCCGTTGACTGTGAGCCGGCCGCCGGCATCGCAGCAGACCACACGGTCGCCGGGCAGTCCGATGACGCGCTTGACATACGTGGTGTCGCTGCCCGCCAGGCCAAGCCAGCGTCCGGCTTCGGCGAGGGCATCCACTACGGGGCCGTTGCCACTGTTGAGCGGGGCGAAGGAACCGCGGCCGTCGAAGACGACGACGTCGCCCCGGCCCAAGGGCTCAGCTTGGAAGCCGGTCCGCGCCACCACGATCCGGTCCCCCGTGTGCAGGAGCGGCTCCATGGAGGCGGACGGGATGAAGAAGATGTCCAGCCACAGGGAGCGGACCACGGCGCTGATGGCCACGGCGAGCACAAGGGCCAGCAACGCAAAACGCCAGCCCGGTTTCCTGGGCTGGCGTTTTGGCTGTTCCATGTTCCGTATCCCCTGGCGCTGTCGTGAACTAATGTGCGCTGTTGCGGATAGCTCCGGCGCCGCACTAGCTGACGCACCGGATACGGTCCGTGGATCCGCGGTGGAAGCCTGTCGTGGAAGACGAAAAAAGGCTTACTTGGCGGTCTGGAAGTCGCGCTTTTCCTTGATCTTCGCGGCCTTACCACGCAGGTTACGCATGTAGTAAAGCTTGGCGCGGCGCACGTCACCCTTGGAGACGAGCTCGACCTTGTCGATGATCGGGGAGTGCACCGGGAAGGTACGCTCTACGCCGACACCGAAGGAGACCTTGCGGACGGTGAAGGTTTCGCGGACGCCATCGCCCTGGCGGCCAAGGACGAAGCCTTGGAAGACCTGGACGCGGGAGTTCTTGCCTTCGATGATGTTGACGTGAACCTTGATGGTGTCACCCGCGCGGAACTCGGGAACATCGGTGCGCAGCGAGGCTGCATCTACGGAATCGAGGATATGCATTGATCCACTCCTGGTGAACGCCACAGGTCACTCACGTTGGGTTACGGCGGTCAGGGCCGGTGGCATGCGCCGCCCGGAAATTTCCGCCGAAAGTTTGTCAATCCGGCCCTGTCAGGAGTAGACGGGGCCGGGGTGCCGGGCTGTTGGTAGCGCTCCCCCTGTGGCAGGTTCGCAACCCAGCAGGCACAAGGACTAATTTTGCCACATTTTGTGCGGGTTAGCCCAATCCCGGCGGTTAGGCGTCGGGACGGCGCAGCAGGCGGCCGTCGACGACGTCGTACCCCAGGTCGGAGAAGGCCGTACGGTCCGCGCGCGGCAGCTTGCCGGCGTCGAACTCCACGAGGAGGTCGGGGCGCCGTTCGGCGGTGCGGCGGTACTGCTCGTGCCGGCGCCACTGGGCGATCTTGCCGTGGTTGCCGCTCAGCAGCACAGCCGGGACGTCCCGGTCCCGCCAGCTGGAGGGCTTGGTGTAGACGGGGTATTCGAGGAGCCCGTCCGAGTGGGATTCCTCCACGAGGGACTCGGGGTTGCCGACGACGCCGGGCAGCAGCCGGCCGATGGCTTCGACCATGGCCAGCACGGCGACTTCGCCGCCGTTGAGGACGTAGTCCCCCAGGCTCATCGGGCGCACCGTGAAGTGCTCCGCGGCCCATTCCAGGACCCGTTCATCGATGCCCTCGTAGCGCCCGCAGGCGAACACCAGCTGGTCTTCCTCGGCCAGTTCGTGCGCGGTGGCCTGGGTGAAGCGCTCCCCCGCCGGCGACGGGACGATCAGGACGGGCTTGGCGGCACCGTCCGGGCCGGCAGAGTCTGGGGTGCCGGCGTCGTCAGGGGCGCCTGAGCCGTCAGGTGCGCCGGCGTCCCCGGACCGCCCGGCGGCCACGGCGGTGAGGGCCTGCGCCCAGGGTTCGGGCTTCATGACCATGCCGGCGCCGCCGCCGTAGGGGGTGTCATCGACCGTGCGGTGCCGGTCGGTGGTGAAGTCCCGCAGGTCATGGACCTTGAGGTCCAGCAGGCCGTCCTGGCGGGCCTTGCCGATCAGCGACAGCTCCAGCGGGGCCAGGTACTCCGGAAAGATGCTGACGACGTCGATTCTCATCTACGCGTTGCCCTGCTCTTCGGAGTTCCGGGCCGCGGCACCTTGGGCTTTGGGATCCTGGGCTGCGGGGTTTTGGGCATCGGGGTTTTGGGCCTCGGGCGCCTCGTCCGTGTTGACTTCGAACAGTCCGGGCGGCGGGGTGACGAGGACGTACTTTTCAGCCACGTTAACCTCGGGCACAATCTGCTCGACAAAGGGGATCAGGACTTCCGTGCCGTCGTCCGTGGTGACGACCAGCAGGTCCTGGACGGGCAGCGTGTGCAGCGCCGAGACCTTGCCGACCACATTGCCGCCCACGCGGACCTCCAGGCCCACGAGCTCGTGCTCGTACCAGCCCTCGTCGTCGTCCTCGGCGCCGATGTCTTCAGTTTCGATGAATAGCTTGGCGCCGCGCAGGGTCTCGGCCTCGTTGCGGGTCTCGATCTCGTCAAAGGCCAGCAACAGGATGTCCTTGTTCCAGCGGGCGCTGAACACCGTCAGCGGCCCGGCCGAGGCGGGTTCCACGATGAACTGGGTGCCGGGGACAAAACGGTCGCCGGGCGCGTCGGTGAGCACCTGGACGGTCACTTCGCCGCGGATGCCGTGGGGCTTGCCGATTCGTGCCACCTGGAGCTGCATCTGTTCCTCTGTTCGGGGTTGGTGATTCTGTATTCTCTGGTGCGGAATAACGGGAAAACAGTCCGGCCCCTCCACCATTATCTGGTGAAGGGGCCGGACTCAAGACAAGTAGTGCTGAAAGCGTTACCGGCGGCGGTCGGTGTCGACGACGTCGACCCTGACCGGCTCGCCGTCCGCCAGCGCCGCAACCACAGTGCGCAATGCGCGTGCGGTCCGGCCCTGCCGGCCGATCACCCGTCCGAGGTCGTCCTGATGAACGCGCACCTCGAGGGTTTCCCCGCGGCGGTTGTTCTTCGCACTGACCTTGACGTCCTCGGGGCTGTCAACAATCCCGCGGACCAGGTGTTCGAGCGCTTCTGCCAGCAATTTACTCAGCCTCGGTGGTCTCTGCTTCGGCGGCGTCGGCGGGAGCCTCGGCAGCTTCGTCCTTCTTGGCCTTCTTGGTGATGGCTTCCGGGATGATCACGGAACCCTTTTCCGGGGTAACGAAGGCAGCCTTGGGAGCCTTGGTCTTCAAGGTTCCCTCCTGGCCCGGGAGACCCTTGAACTTCTGCCAGTCACCGGTGATCTTCAGGATCGCGGCAACCTGCTCGGACGGCTGTGCGCCGACGCCGAGCCAGTACTGGGCACGGTCCGTGTCGACCTCGATGTACGAGGGCTCTTCGGTCGGGTGGTACTTGCCGATCTCTTCGATAGCACGGCCATCACGCTTGGAGCGTGAGTCCATGACGACGATGCGGTAGTACGGTGCGCGCATCTTACCGAAGCGCTTAAGGCGAATCTTTACGGCCACTTTTGTGGTCACTCCTGTTTCTGAAACGGGGTCGAGCCCGGCGTTCTGCACCCGTGGGGCGGGCCGTACTTGGGGGTTCTAAAGGACAAGATCCAGACGCGGAGAGAGGGGCCACGCAGATCGAGTACCTGTTCATTGTGCCAGATCACCGGCAGGATTTCGACTTGACACGAGCTTGGCGCACCACCGCGCGGCCTGGAAGCGGCCTCGAGGGCCGGTCAGGACGTCCAGACGAAGAGGCCGGACCTGGTGGCGGGGTCGACGCCGGCGGCGAGCTCGGCAATCCGGCGGACGTAGTCCCGGGCCTCGTCCGGACCGAAGGGCATGTCCTCCTCGGCGGCCCAGTTGGCGGCGACATCCTCCAGGACGTCACCCTCCCCTTCGGTTTCATAGCTGAGCAGTTCCGCCAGCGTGCGGACCATTGCCGCCGGGACGCCGAGCAGCGAGTCGCTGGCCACGTCGACCATGGCCAGTTCATAGTCCGCGCCCGGGGCGTGCACGGCGACGCCGGCGAGGTCCCCCAGCCGCTCCACCTCGAAGTCGCTGATCTCCGGGATGCGGACGGCGCCCGGGGCGGCCGGGCTGCCGCCTTCCAGTGCGCCGGCGCGCTTGAGGGCTTCTTCGTGGGTGGACACAAAGAGTTCGGTGAATCCCATGCAGCTGGTCCTTAGGGTTCGGCGGTCCGCAGACCGCTGTTTTCGACGTCGCTTCAGCCTAGCCGCTTCAGCATGGCCCCGCCCCGCCCGCTGGACATGCCCTCCCCTAACCCTGAGCACTGGACATATGGCAGCTATGTCCATTCGCGACTGCGGGCACTGGGCATGTTCCGAAGTCCCGCCTGGGAACAGTGGACATGTCCCTCGCTGGCCCGGTGAACCCTACCCGGCCCGTGGACATGCCCTCCCCTAACCCTGAGCACTGGACATATGGCAGCTATGTCCATTCGCGACTGCGGGCAATGGACATGTTCCACTGTCCTGCTGGCGAAGAGTGGACATGTCCTTCGCTGGCCCGGGGAAACCGACCAGGGCCCGCTGGGCATGCCCCGTCCTGACAGCAAGGAATGAACATATGGCAGCTACGTCCATTCCCGGCGGCGAGCAATGGACATGTTCCGGAGTCCCGGTCCCGAGCAATGGACATGCCCAGCGGTCCCGCCGGCGAAGAGTGGACATGTCCAGCGGAAAGCTGTGCGCGCTGGACACGCCCAGCGACCAGCTTGCCTAGGGAGAACTTCTAGCGCACGGCGACGCGGATCCGGTTGCGCCACGGATCCTCGAAGCGCAGCTCGGCGCCGGTGTGGTGGGATTCGACGCCGGCAACCTTGAGCCGGTCGGCCAGGGCCGCGACGTCGTCGCCGGAGGGCACCTCGATGAGGACTTCACCCAGGCCCAGCGTGTCGCGCCGGGGACCCGCGCCGCGGCTGTTCCATACGTTCATGGCCATGTGGTGGTGGTAGCCGCCGGCCGAGACGAACAGCGCCTGGCCGTGCCAGCCCGCGGTCTTTTCGAAGCCGAGCGTGCCTACATAGAAATCATGCGCCGACTGGACGTCGCCGACCTGCAGGTGGACGTGCCCGACGCCGGCGGCGCCCTGGCGCTGGCCTGCCACGGACTCCTCGGTCAGGTATTGCTGCAGGTAGCGCTGCGGCGGCAGGGCGAGACTGTCCATGACGACGTTCTTGCCCTCCCAGGACCACGCCGCCCGCGGCCGGTCCCAGTACAGCTCGATGCCGTTGCCTTCGGGGTCGTTGAAGTAGAACGCCTCGCTGACGAGGTGGTCCGCGCTGCCCGTGAAGGACTGGGGCTCGTACTGGGCCGCGGTGGCGATGGTGGCCGCCAGGGAGTGCTGGTCCTCGAAGAGGAGGGCGGTGTGGAAGAGCCCGGCCTCGCCACGGGAAGGAAGAAACAGGTCCGGGGCAGGCGCCAGATGCACCAGCGGCTTCTGCTGGCGCCCAAGGTAGAGCCCGCCGTCCTGTTCGGCCACGGTCTCCAGGCCGAGGGCGCGCTGGTAGTAGTCGGTCATCAGCTTCATGTCGCCGACCTTGAGCATCACGGTGCCCATGGTGAGTTCGGCAGGAAGGAGGTCTTGGGTGCTGGCTTCTGCGGTCATGGCAACGCTCCGTGGATTTGTTAGCCGCCGGCCTTCGGCGACTCTATATAAAGCTAAATTACTTGAAGCTTCAATTTATTCCTCATGACCGCCTGGCGCCCGGTCCACCGGCAGCCCACGCAGCACGATATGCCGGATCTGGCGGAGCGTGGCCGGATTGCTCCGCGGATCCTCGGCGGTGACGAGGACATCAGCACTTGCCCCTTCACCGATGGACTCCGCGCCGAGCCAGGTCCGCGCCGACCAGCTCGCGGAGTCGAGGGCGGCAGCGGCGGTAAGGCCGGCGGCGTGCAGGGCCTGGATCTCGTCCACGATCCTGCCATGGCTGATCACGCTGCCGGCGTCGGTACCGGCGTAGATTGCCACCCCGGCCTCGTGGGCTTCGAGGATCCGCTCTGCCCGGCGCTCCCACAGCGAGCGCATGTGGGCTGCGTAGCGGGGGAACTTGGCCGCCGCCCGGGCGGCGATGTCCGGGAACGTGGCGATGTTGATCAGGGTGGGCACGATCGGAACACCCTGTTCGAGGAAGCGCGGCAGGTGCCGCGGCAGCAGCCCGGTGGCGTGCTCGATGCAGTCGATCCCGGCGTCGAGCATGTCATCGAGGGTGTCTTCGGCGAAGCAGTGTGCGGTGACGCGGGCCCCCTCATCGTGGGCGGCCCGGACGGCGTCCTTGACCGTCCGGGCGGGAAAACTGGCGGCGAGATCGCCGGCGTCGCGGTCGATCCAGTCCCCCACGAGCTTGACCCAGCCGTCGCCCGCGCGGGCCTGCTTCCGCACGGCCTCGACGAGATCCTCCGGCTCGACCTCGACGGCCAGGCCCGGCAGGTAGCGCCGGGTCCTCGCGAGGTGCCGGCCCGAGCGGATGATCCGGGGAAGGTCCACGCGTTGCTGGAGCCAGCGTGTGTTGTGGACGGCGCCGGCGTCGCGGACCAGGAGCGTCCCGGCGTTGCGGTCCGCCAGGGCCTGGAATTCCGCGGTGTCCTCGGTAACGTCCCCGCCCGGGCCGAGGCCGATGTGGCAGTGTGCGTCCACGAGACCGGGCATGACCCAGCCGTCCAGCACGAGCTCCGGCGCGGCCGCGGGCCGGCGAAAGGTCAGCCTGCCCTCCACCGACCACAACCCGTAGCAGACCTGGTCCGCCGCCGTGAGGATGGGCCCGCTGAACTCGATGATGCTGGTCATGGCCTAAAGCCTAATCCGCATGGCAATCCGCGGGCCCAGATCATCGAGCCCCAGCTGCGCTTCGTGGATCCGCAGGGCAGCCAGCGCCTGCCCGGGCCGGGCGATTTCCTCGAACCCGCAGCCCGCGTAAAACGGCGCATTGAACGGGACGCCGGCGAAGGTGCAAAGCGTCATCCATGAATAGCCGCGGCCCCGGGCCGCATCGAGGGCCGCCTCCACCAGGGACCGTCCGATCCCCCGCCTGCCAAAGTCCGGCTGCACGGAGAGTTGCTCCAGATGGGCCTGGCCGCCGAGTTCGTCAACGCGGGCAAAGCCTACGGGCGGAGTTCCGGCGACAAGTATGAACAGCGGCTCGACCGGCGCCGTCAACTGCGGAGCCGGGAGCGGCCGGTTCCCCAGTTCCTCTATGAGGACGGCGTCTGCTGCGGCCTCGAAAGCCGGCAGCGCCGGGAGATCTTCCGGCGTCGCGGTCCGGATGCGGGGCAGCGCCTTGGGCAGAGTCACCGTGCCACGTTAACACCGCGGCCCGCCGCCCGCGTCACACTCGACGGCCGGCCGGAGGTGCGTGGTAGCTTCGTCTACGACCACACGGGTGCCCCTGCAGGGGCTGAGATCGGGCTGACGCAGCCTGCGACCGTTGAACCTGTCCGGGTAATGCCGGCGAAGGAAGTGAGTATTTCCGTGAACTCCCAAGTGACACAGCACAGCCCTGCCCACAATGAGTCAGCCCCCACTGGGCCAGCCCAGCACGGGTCTGCCCCAAGCCAGCCTCCGGCCCCCACACAGTCGCTGAAGTCCCACTCGCTGGCCTTCAGCACGGACCCGGAGCACGGCATCCGCGTGCCGGTGACCGAGATAGCCCTGGAACCCTCCCCGGGCGGCGTCCGGAACCCGCCGTTCCGGGTCTACCGCACTGCCGGCCCGGGCAGCGATCCCGTCCGCGGCCTCGAGCCGTTCCGCACGCCCTGGATTGAAGCCAGGGCGGACACCGAACCCTACGCCGGCCGCGAACGGGAGCTGCTCGACGACGGCAAATCGGCGGTGCGCCGCGGTGCGGCGTCGGCCGAGTGGCGGGGCGGCCGGCCGGTGCCGCGCCGCGCCGTTGAGGGCAGGACCGTCACGCAGATGCGCTACGCCCGGGACGGCGTGATCACCCAGGAAATGCGGTTCGTCGCGCTGCGGGAGAACTGCGATGTGGAGCTGGTGCGCAGCGAGGTGGCCGCGGGCCGCGCGATCATTCCCAACAACGTCAACCACCCCGAATCCGAGCCGATGATCATCGGCAAGGCGTTCCTGGTGAAAATCAACGCCAATATCGGCAACTCCGCCGTGACCAGCTCCATCGCCGAGGAGGTCGACAAACTCCAGTGGGCCACGCAATGGGGCGCGGACACCGTCATGGACCTCTCCACCGGGGACGACATCCACACCACGCGCGAGTGGATCATCCGCAACTCCCCCGTCCCCATCGGAACGGTCCCGATCTACCAGGCGCTGGAGAAGGTCAACGGCGAGGCCAACGCCTTGACCTGGGAGATCTTCCGGGACACCGTGATCGAACAGTGCGAGCAGGGCGTGGACTACATGACCATCCACGCCGGCGTGCTGCTGCGCTACGTGCCGCTGACGGCCAACCGGGTCACCGGCATCGTGTCCCGCGGCGGCTCCATCATGGCCGGCTGGTGCCTGGCGCACCATCAGGAGAATTTCCTCTACACCCACTTCGACGAGCTGTGCGAGATCTTCGCACGCTACGACGTCGCGTTCTCCCTGGGCGACGGGCTGCGGCCCGGCGCGACGGCGGACGCCAACGACGCGGCACAGTTCGCCGAACTGGACACCCTGGCCGAACTCACCCAGCGGGCCTGGGACTTCGATGTGCAGGTCATGGTGGAGGGCCCCGGGCACGTGCCCTTCCACCTCGTCCGGGAAAACGTGGAACGCCAGCAGGAACTCTGCAAGGGCGCCCCGTTCTATACGCTCGGGCCGCTCGTCACGGACATCGCACCGGGCTACGACCACATCACCTCGGCGATCGGCGCCACCGAGATCGCCCGCTACGGCACCGCCATGCTCTGCTACGTCACGCCCAAGGAACACCTCGGGCTGCCGAACAAGGACGATGTGAAGACGGGCGTGATCACTTACAAGATCGCGGCCCATGCCGCGGACCTCGCCAAGGGCCACCCCGGCGCGCACGAACGCGACGATGCGCTGTCCAAGGCGCGGTTTGAGTTCCGTTGGCGGGACCAGTTCGCGCTGTCCCTGGACCCGGTCACGGCCGAGGCCTTCCACGATGAGACGCTTCCCGCGGAGCCGGCCAAGACAGCCCACTTCTGTTCGATGTGTGGTCCGAAGTTCTGCTCCATGCGGATCAGCCAGGATATCCGGGACGAATACGGTTCAGCTGATTCGCAGGCGGCCCTGGCGCAGATGGCGGCCGGAATGCGGGCGAAGAGCAACGAGTTCCTCGCCTCGGGCGGCAAGGTCTACCTGCCGCAGCCCTCGGTGGGAGGACGCGCAGCTTCCTAGGAGGCCCGGGCGTGCTGGTGCCGGCTGACCTCGGCGATGTAGGAGCGGATGGCCCGGTCCCCTTCGGCTGAATCCTGGGGCCGGTGCCCTCCCGGCGCCGTGCGGTGCAGGGCGCCGGTCTCGCGCAGGTAGCCGGCGATTTCCTCATACAGCGGTTCCCAGCCGCCGGTCAGGACCAGGGTCGGCACCCCCGGCACGATCTGCAGCGGGGCTTCCCACGGCGGCGCCTGCAGGCGGAGCCGGCGCGCAGCCCGGAGGGCCTCCGGCGTCGTGGCCCCGGGGGCGTCCGCCGCGAACGCGCGGCGGATGAACTCCCGCTGGAAGTCGTCGTCGCTGAGGTTGTGGCGGACGTCGAAGAGCGGCTGCATCAGGGCCCGGTGCGCGGCGGTGGCCGGGAGCTCCGCGGTCAGGGACAAGCAGGCCGGTTCCACCAGGGTCAGCGACTGGACGAGGTCGGGCCGTTCGACGGCGGCCATCATCGCCGCGATCGCGCCCTGCGAATGGGCCACCACGTGGCCGCCAGCCTCGCCGCGGCCGTCGTCTGCCAGCGAGGCGAGCACGATGGCGGCGTCGGCGGCGAAGTTGGATTCGAGCGGTTCCGCGACGGCGTCAAACCCGTGCCGCCGCAGGAACAGGGCGTCGTAGTCCAGCGCCATTCCGTGCTGTTTTGGCCACGCGGCGGCGCCGAAGCTGCCGTCCCCGTGGACGAAGACTACGCGCTGCTTGAACATTGTCTAACCCTATGGCACTCCAGTGCTGATGCCGCCGGCGACACAGTGCCGGCGGCCGTCAGCACTTATGGCTACTTGCTGCCGCCGAGGAACTTGTCGAAACCCTTGGGCAGGTTCAGCTGGGACGGATCGAAGTCGGCGCCCTGCTGGCCGAACGACGCGCCGGTGGGCAGCGCCTTGGGGCCGGCGGCGCGCCGGGCCTCGGCGTCGCGCAGTTCCTGCGCCGCCTTGGCCGGGTTGCCGGAGCGGGCCTTCTTCTTGGGCGCGGATTTGGCTCCCTTGCGGGCTCCGCCCCCGCCGCCCATGCCGGGCATTCCCGGCATGCCGGGCATCCCGCCGCCGGCGGCCATCTTCTTCATCATCTTCTGGGCCTGGGCAAAACGTTCCAGCAGTCCGTTGACCTCGGAGACGTGCACGCCGGAACCGCGGGCAATACGGGCCCGGCGGGAGCCGTTGATGATCTTCGGAGCCACGCGCTCGTGCGGGGTCATCGAGCGGACAATGGCCTCGACGCGGTCGATCTCGCGCTCGTCGAACTGCTCCAGCTGCTGGCGGATGTTCTGCGCGCCCGGCATCATCATGAGCATTTTCTTCATGGAGCCCATGTTGCGGATCTGCTGCATCTGGGCGAGGAAGTCATCGAGGGTGAAGTCTTCCTGGTCGGCGAACTTCTGCGCCATCCGGGCGGCTTCATCCTTGTCCCAGGACTTCTCGGCCTGCTCGATCAGGGTGAGGACGTCACCCATGTCGAGGATGCGCGAGGCCATGCGGTCCGGGTGGAAGAGCTCGAAGTCGTCCACGCCTTCGCCGGTGGAGGCGAACATGACCGGCTTGCCGGTCACCGACGCGACGGAGAGCGCGGCGCCGCCGCGGGCGTCGCCGTCGAGCTTGGAGAGCACGATGCCGGTGAAGTTGACGCCCTCGTCGAAGGCCAGGGCCGTGTTGACGGCGTCCTGGCCGATCATGGAGTCGATCACGAACAGGACTTCGTTCGGGACGATCGCGCGGCGGATCTGGCGCGCCTGCTCCATCATGTCGGCGTCGACGCCGAGACGGCCGGCGGTGTCCACGATCACGACGTCGTGGAGGGTGCGCTTGGCTTCCTCGACGCCGGCGCGGGCGACGGCGACAGGGTCGCCGGCAGGGTGGTCCAGCTCGGTGGACGTGGCGCCCGGGTGCGGGGCGAAGACGGGCACGCCGGCGCGCTGGCCGACCACCTGCAGCTGGGTGACGGCGTTGGGGCGCTGGAGGTCGCAGGCCACCAGCATCGGGCTGTGGCCCTGGGACTTGAGCCACTTGGACAGCTTGCCGGCCAGGGTGGTCTTGCCGGCGCCCTGGAGGCCGGCCAGCATGATGATGGTGGGTCCGGTCTTCGCCAGGCGGATCCGGCGGGTTTCGCCGCCGAGGATCTCGACGAGTTCCTCGTTGACGATCTTCACGATCTGCTGGCTCGGGTTCAGCGCCCCGGAGACCTCGGCGCCGAGGGCACGCTCGCGCACGCGGCCGGTGAACTCCCGGACGACGGGCACAGCGACATCGGCGTCCAGGAGGGCACGCCGGATCTCCCGGACTGTGGCGTCAACGTCCGCCTCGGTCAGGCGGCCCTTGCCACGCAGATTCTTGAAGGTTGCTGTCAACCGGTCAGAGAGTGAATTGAACACGCGCCGTGCACTTCTTTCAGTGGATCTACAGGTGGCGGCCGGTGCGGCACGCCAGCGTCGCGACTGGTATTCGCCTGGACGAACCGCCTCGACAACAGGACTCGACTATCTAGGGTACCAAGATGCGCCTTCAAGATGGCATGCTGGCGTAGGTGACCAGCCAAACAACTGTAAAAACCCTGCTCATCCTGGGCGCTTCCGGCGATCTCACCGGAAGGCTCCTGTTACCGGGGCTTGCCCGCCTGGTGTCCCGGGGCCGCGCCGACGGCCTCACCCTGGCGGGAGCGGGATCGGACCCCTGGACGCCGGAGCAGTGGCTTGGCCGGATCGAGGAGTCGTTCGCGGACGAGGACTCCAAGGCCGACGCCCACGGCAAGCGGGAGCTCAAGCGGATCCGCAAGGAGAGCACCTACCACCAGCTCGATGTCACAGCCGAGGGCCAGCTCGCCGGGCTCCTGGCGCAATTGGAGGGGCCCGTGGCGGTCTACTTCGCCCTGCCACCGCGGGTCAGCCAGCTCGCGTGCGAGGCCCTGGCGCCGGAGGACGTGCCCGCCGGCACCCGGCTGGTCATGGAGAAGCCGTTCGGCTCCGACGAGCAGTCGGCGCGCCACCTGAACAAGACGCTGGCGGCGCTGGTCCCGGAGGACCACATCCACCGCGTGGACCACTTCCTCGGCAAGGCAACGGTCCTGAACATCCTTGGCTTGCGCTTCGCGAACACGTTCCTGGAGCCGGTGTGGAACCGGCAGAACATCGAAAAAATCGAGATCATCTTCGACGAGGACCTCGCCCTCGAAGGCCGCGCCCGCTACTACGACGGCGCCGGGGCGCTCCGTGACATGATCCAAAGCCACCTGCTTCAGATCATGGCCCTCATGGCAATCGAGCCGCCGGCATCCGTGGACGAACGCGATCTCCGCGATGCCGTGGCCACCGTGCTGCGGGCCAGCAGCATCAAGGCCCCCTACCGGCAAAGCAGCCGCCGGGCCCGGTACACGGCGGGTTCGATCAACGGCCGGGACATTCCGGACTACGCCAAGGAGGAGGGCGTGGACGCGTCCAGGGGTACTGAAACCCTCGCCGAGGTGCAGGTGGAGATCGACAACTGGCGCTGGCAGGGCGTGCCGTTCATCCTGCGTTCGGGCAAGGCGCTGGGCCAGAAACGCAAGGAGGCCGTGGTGACCTTCCGGCCGGTGCCGCATCTTCCGAAGGGGTTCACCGGTGTGGACGCCCCCAACCAGCTGCGGATCGGCTTTGGCCCGGACACGCTGCAGTTCGACGTCGACGTGAACGGACCGGGCAATGTCCTGAGCCTGGACCGGGCCACGCTGCAGGCCGAACTGAGCGCCTCCGAACTCCTCCCCTACGGTGAAGTGCTCGAGGGCGTGCTGACCGGGGATCCGCTGCTCTCGGTGCGGGCTGACACGGCCGAGGACTGCTGGCGCATCCTGGCGCCGGTGTTGAAATCCTGGACCGCCGGGCATGTCCCGCTGGAGGAATATCCGGCCGGGACCCCGGGGCCGGAGGGCTGGCCGGCCTAGATTCGTCCCGGCAGGGCCCGCGCGGATCCGGCGGTGCGCCGGAGCCGACACAGCAGCAACGACACAGCAGCACCGACCAGGCAGCAACGACACAGTGGGCCGGATACCTTCTCAGGTATCCGGCCCACTGTGTCAGTGCCGTGTCAACGCCGCTGTGTCTGTTGGCCCTAGCGGCATGGAGCGGGGAGCAACTAGATCGCTGCCGAACCACGTTCTCCGGTACGGACCCTGACAGCTTCGAACACATCCATCGTCCAGACTTTTCCGTCGCCGGCCCGGCCGGTGTTGGAACTGGCGATGATGACATCCAGGATGTCGTCCGCCTGTTCGTCGGTGGCCAGGACTTCCACCCGGATCTTTGGCAGCAGGTCCACGTTGTACTCGGCCCCGCGGTAGACCTCGGTGTAACCGCGCTGCCGGCCGTAGCCGCTGGCTGCGCTGACCGTGAGGCCCTGCACACCGTAGGCTTCCAGGCCTTCGCGAATAGCCTCAAGCTTTTCCGGTCGGACGATTGCCGTGATCAGTTTCATGCCCCCACACTTTCCTTGCCCGTTGCGTTCTGCTTGCCGTTGGACGCGGCGTCCACCGGCACTTCGGCGGCTGTGCCTTCCTCCTGCGGCTCGCCGCCCATCGGCTTGCCCGTGATCAGTTCGTGCAGCGGCTGGAAGCTGCCGCCGTGCCCGCCGACGCCGAACTCGTAGGCGGTCTCGGCGTGCAGGCTCAGGTCCACACCGACAACTTCCTGTTCCTGGGAAACCCGGAAGCCCATGAGCTTGTGGATCGGGAAGGCGATGATGAAGGTCATCACGGCGGTGAAGACGATGGCCATCATTGCCGCGAGGGTCTGGGCGACCAGCTGCGTGGTGCCGCCGCCGTAGAACAGGCCCGCGGCGCCCTGGGTCGGGGTGGCAAGGAAGCCGATTGCGACCGTGCCGACAACACCGGAGACGAGGTGGACGCCGACGACGTCGAGCGAGTCGTCGTAGCCGAACTTGAACTTCAGGCCGACGGCGAGCGCCGAAGCCACACCGGCCACGACGCCGAGGGCGATCGCACCAAGCGGGGAGACGTTGGCGCAGGCCGGGGTAATGGCGACCAGGCCGGCGACCACGCCGGACGCGGCACCGAGGGAGGTCGGGTGACCGTCGCGGAAGCGCTCCACGGCGAGCCAGCCGAGCATGGCTGCGGCCGGGGCGGCCAGGGTGTTGATCCAGATCAGGCCGGCCTGCTCCACAGTGGCAGCGGCACCGGCGTTGAAGCCGAACCAGCCGAACCACAGGATTGCGGCGCCGAGCATGACGAACGGAATGTTGTGCGGGCGGTGGTTCGGGTCCTTGCCGAAGCCCTTGCGGTTACCGATGATCAGGACCAGGATGAGACCCGCGACGCCGGCGTTGATGTGGACCACGGTGCCGCCGGCGAAGTCGATGACCGGCGCAAACGTCTGGCCGAACCATCCATTGGCGGAGAAGAGTCCGCCGCCCCAGACCATGAAGGCCATCGGCGCGTAGACCAGGGTCGCCCAGATGGGGGTGAAGACCACCCATGCGGAGAATTTGGCGCGGTCGGCGACCGCTCCGGAAATCAGGGCCACCGTGATGATCGCGAAGGTGGCCGCGTAGCCGACCTTGAGCAGGTCGGCCGGCTCGGTGAAGTTGTGCAGGCCGAAGTGGCTGAACGGGTTGGCGAAGATCTGGTAGAAGTTGTCTTCGTTGGTCGTAGCCATCGAAGCGCCCCACAGGATCCACATGATGCCGACGGTTCCAATGGCGACGAAGCTCATCATCATCATGTTCAAAGCCGACTTGGCGCGGGTCATGCCGCCGTAGAAGAATGCCAGGCCCGGGGTCATGAACAGCACGAGTGCCGCGGCGACCAGGAGCCAAACGAGACCTGCGGTGAGTTCCATGGTCTACGTCCTCTCTTGCTATTAGGTGCGGAGTAGTCCGCCGGTCCCAACGCATTTATTTGCGTTCTAGAAAGAGTTTCGCGGGGCAGTGTTTCGCTGGCGGAGGATTTACATTGCCGGGTTGTTACAAGAACCTCCCGGACGTAAATGGTGCATCTCACATTTGTTACGGTTATGTTTCAGCGGATTATTCCCGCACTTGTTGGACCCGCCGCCAGCCCGCACCGCATCTTCCCAAGGACGAACGCATTATGAGCAAGACCTCCCGCCCCGCCGGCGACGCCGCAGCCGAGGTCCCTTCCCGGGCCCCGGGCCGTTCCCGGCTGCCCCGGGACATCAAGGTGATGCTGGTGGCGGCCTTCCTGATTGCGATCGGTTTCGGCCTCGTGGCACCGGTTCTGCCCCAGTTCGCCACCACGTTCGACGTCGGGGCGACCGCGGCGGCGGTGATTGTGAGCATCTTCGCTTTCATGCGGCTCGTCTTCGCACCGGCCGGCGGCGCCCTGATCGTGAAGCTGGGCGAACGGCCGGTCTATGTGGCCGGGCTGCTGATCGTCGCGGCGTCCACGGCCGCCTGCGCCTTCGCCCAGAATTACTGGCAGCTGCTGGTCTTCCGCGGCCTCGGCGGGGCTGGTTCGGTGATGTTCACGGTGGCGTCCATGGCGCTCGTGGTCCGGCTCGCGCCGCCGGAAAGCCGCGGCCGGGTCTCCGGGGCCTATGCCTCCGCCTTCCTGATCGGCAACGTCTGCGGCCCCATCGTCGGCGGGATGCTCGCCGGTTTCGGTTTGCGGGTGCCGTTCCTGGCCTATGCGGCGGCCCTGGTGCTGGCCGCCGTCGTGGTGCAAACCCAGCTCAGCCATGTCCCCGCCGCCTCGCGGCAGCCCGGCGCCACGGCCCCGGCGATGGAACTGCGGGACGCGCTGCGGGACAGCGCCTACCGGGCCGGCCTGTTTTCGAGCTTTGCCAACGGCTGGGCCACCTTCGGGGTGCGGATGGCCACAGTGCCGCTCTTCGCCGTCGTGGCGCTCGGCGCCGGTCCGGAATCGGCCGGCTGGGCCCTGGCGGTGTTTGCCGGCGGCAACGCGGTGGCGCTGACGTTTTCCGGCCGGCTCGCGGACAGCCTCGGCCGCAAGCCGCTCCTGCTGGCCGGACTGCTGGTCACCGGCACCGCCACGGCGGCCATCGGCTTCACACACCAGCTGCCCTGGTTCCTGCTCGCCTCCGCCTGCGCCGGGATCGGCTCCGGATTGCTCGGACCGGCCCAGCAGGCCGCCATCGCCGACGTGATCGGCAACGAGCGCTCGGGCGGCCGCGTCCTGGCCGTCTTCCAGATGGCTTCCGACAGCGGCGCGATTGTCGGACCGGTGGTGGCCGGGCTGCTGGCGGACCGGCTGGGCTACGGCTGGGCCTTTGGGGTCACTGGCGGCATCCTGTTGGCCGCCGCCGCCGTGTGGTTGCCGGCCCGCGAAACGTTCCGCCGGCCGGCCCCGGACCGCGCCTGACCTGCGGCGTTGCCGCCGGTGGTCCGGTCCGGGCAGCAGCGCCTCAGCCGTGACCTCGTCCGGGACCGTGCACGGGACGTTGTCCAGGGCCTTCCGGTCAGCGGCGGCCTCCGCCCTTGGCTAAGCTGGGGGCACGTGCCACAAACTTCCGGAGGTAATCCCCCATGGCCAAATTCGACTCTTCCCCCGGGAAAGCCGAAAGCCCCGACCCCGCCCAACCCGCCAACCCCGGTAAGAGTGCGGGCACAGGCGCGGGAAGCAGGAAGCGCGCAGGGCTGATCGCCGGCGCCGGAATAGTCGCCGTCGCCGCAGCAGTACTGGTTCCCCTCGCGCTCGGAAACCCGACGCCGGGACCGCCGGCCGCTTCTTCCCCGGCCCAGTCGGCACCGGCGCCCGCCCCTGCCGAGGTGGGACCGACCGTCACCTATTACGCGCAGCCGGGTCCGCCGGCCGGGTCGCCGCTGGAAAAGGTTGAGCCCCTCAAGGTCGATGTCTCCAATGACCTCGTGGGCACTTCCCTGAACAAGGGCATGGCGGGAATTTCCCTGGAGGCCACGGATCTGGCCGATCCCGACCTCAGCAGCGACAACGCGACGATGGTCAAGCTGCTCAAGGAGATCGACCAGCCGGTCCTGCGTTTCGGCGGCAACGCCGTGGACCGGCGTTTCTTCTGGACCTCCAGCGGCGAGGCCGTCCCCGCCGACTACAAGGGTGACAAGACGCACCCGGTCAAGGCCGTGGGCCCGGCAGACCTGGTCCGGCTCAAGACCCTGCTGGACGCCGGCGACGCCAGGGTAAGCCTCACGGTGGATCTGGGCCACTACAACCCGGCGCGGGCTGCGGACATGGCCAAGAACGCCTCGGCGATCCTCGGCAACCGGCTGCTGAGCATCACCGTGGGCAATGAGCCCAACGGCTTTGTGTTCAACGATGTGAAGTCCGGCAGCGGCTACAGCCTGGATCAGTACATTCGGGAATTGAAGGACTACGCCAACGCGATCTATGCAGTGGCGCCGAACGTGCCCATCTCCGGCCCGGGCACCTACGACCAGAAGTGGTGGCAGCCGTTCGTCGATGCGGACCTCCCGCAGAAGAAGATCTTGACGTTCCACCACTACCCGCTCTCCAACTGTGACGGCAGCTTGCCTCAGGATTCGCCTACCTTGGCAAACGCGATGAGCCGAACGATGCACGACCGTGGCGTCGACTACCAGAAGGTGGCCCTCGCAGTGGGTCGTGCCGCCGGCCTGGAAACCTGGATTCCGGAAACCGGGATCTCGGCATGCCCCGGTTCCAATGAGACCTCCCGTACCCACGCATCTGCGCTGTGGGCGGCAGACTATGCCCTCACCGCCGCCCAGCTGGGCATCACCCGAATCGGCTTCCACAGCTCGCTGCTGACGTGCAAGGGCGGCCCGCCCCTGTCCGCCATCTGCAGCGCCGGGGCCTACCCGTTCGGCAATGGCCAGATGTCCGGCCGGGCCAACTTCTTCGGCATCTCCATGGTGGCCGAGCTCGAGGCCGGCAAGTTCATGAAAGTGAACAGCACCGGAGGCGGCCCGACGTTCAGCTACGCGCTGCAGAACGCCGACGGCAGCACCAGCGTGGTGATCATCAACGAAAACGACCCCCAAAAGGCCGCGCAGACTTCCGTCACCCTGAACCTTCCGGGCAAACCGGTCACCGGGACCATGACCCAGCTCAGCGGACCCAGCTACGCAGCCGAGGACCAGACCGTCATCGATGGCGCCAAGACCGAGCCCACGCCCCTCACCAAGCGCGCCACGGTACCCGGCTTCGCGTTCAAGTCCCAGACGCAGGAGTTCAAGCTGACAGCCGGCACAGTGACGGTCCTGAACTTCAAGTACTAGCCACTCGAACAAAGAGTGCCCCGGCCCTGTCTGAACTCACAAGACAGGACCGGGGCACTCTTTTTGTTGCGGTGCGCGCTAGTTCAGCAGCGCATCCACGAAGCCTTCGGCCTCGAACGGCGCGAGGTCGTCGGCGCCTTCGCCCAGGCCGATCAGCTTCACCGGGACCCCGAGGGATTTCTGGATGGCGACGACAATCCCGCCCTTGGCGGTGCCGTCCAGCTTGGTCAGGACGATCCCGGTGATGTTCACGACCTCGGAGAACACCCGGGCCTGGTTGAGTCCGTTCTGGCCGGTGGTGGCGTCCAGGACCAGCAGCACCTCGTCCACCTCGGCCAGCTTTTCGATGACCCGCTTGACCTTGCTGAGCTCGTCCATGAGGCCCACCTTGTTCTGCAGGCGCCCCGCGGTGTCGATCATGACGACGTCGACTTCCTGGTCGATGCCGGCCTTGACGGCCTCGTAGGCCACCGAGGCCGGGTCCGCCCCGTCGATGTCCGACTTCACGGTGGGCACGCCGACGCGCTGGCCCCACGTGGCCAGCTGCTCGGCGGCGGCAGCGCGGAAGGTGTCCGCCGCGCCCAGCAGCACGTCCTTGTCCTCGGCCACGAGCACGCGGGCCAGCTTGCCCACGGTGGTGGTCTTGCCAACGCCGTTGACGCCGACAACCATCATGACGGCGGGCTTGTCGCCGTGGCGCTCGACGTTCAGGCTCCGGTCCATGGTGGGATCCACGAGCTTGATGAGTTCCTCCCGGAGCAGGGCCTTGACGTGCTCAGGGTCCCGCGTGCCCATCACCTTGACGCGTTCGCGGAGCGAGTCCACGAGCTGCATGGTCGGTTCGGTGCCGAGATCGGCCAGCAGCAGGGTTTCCTCGACCTCATCCCAGACGTCTTCATCGATCTTGTCTGCCGAGAGCAGGGCCAGGAGCCCCTTGCCCAGGATGTTGTTGGACTTGACCAGCCGCTCGCGCAGCCGCATCAGCCGCCCGGCCACCGGCAGCGGGGTTTCCACCGGCACGGTTTCCAGCCCGGCTGCGTCGTCCGGAACTTCGAGGGTTGGTTCTTCGAGTTCGACGCCGTCCGGCGAGGTCCGTGCCGGTGCCGGCGCCTGCGCGGGACGGTCCTCCACAAGGGTTCCGGCTCCCGGGGCCCCAACGGGGTCGTTTGCGTCACGCGGGCCGGTGTAGGTCTTGGCGCTCTTCCGGGTCTTCATGAGCACCGGGATCAGCACACCGAGGACCACCAGGACAGCGAAAATGGGCAGAATGATGGGGAGGATATCGTTCACTCCCCTAGCTTCTCACAAACCCCAAATGGGCCGTGGCCAGCGCTTTTGTTGCGCGCGGACGCCGTCGTGCCGGGACCTGGACGTTTGCCTAGATCTCCGCTCTGAGCCGCTGGCTGATCACCGTGGAGACGCCGTCGCCGCGCATTGTGACGCCATAGAGGGCGTCGGCGACTTCCATGGTGCGTTTCTGGTGGGTGATGACGATCAGCTGGCTGGATTCGCGGAGTTCTTCGAAGATGGTGATGAGCCGGCCCAGGTTGGTGTCATCAAGCGCGGCCTCGACCTCGTCCATGACGTAGAAGGGCGACGGCCGTGCCTTGAAGATGGCCACCAGCAGCGCCACGGCCGTCAGGGAGCGTTCGCCGCCGGAAAGCAGCGAGAGCCGCTTGATTTTCTTGCCGGCCGGGCGGGCTTCGACCTCGATGCCGGTGGTGAGCATGTCGGTGGGGTCGGTCAGGACCAGCCGGCCCTCGCCGCCGGGGAACAACCGGGCGAAGACGCGGACAAACTGCCGGGAGGTGTCCTCGAACGCCTCGGCGAAGACCTTCTGGACGCGGTCGTCGACTTCCTTGATGATGTCCAGCAGGTCTTTGCGGCTGGATTTCAGGTCTTCGAGCTGGGTGCTGAGGAACTGGTGGCGCTCCTCAAGCGCGGCGAACTCCTCGAGCGCCAGCGGGTTGACCTTCCCCAGGGCCGCGAGGTCGCGTTCGGCGCGTTTGAGCCGTTTTTCCTGTTCCGCACGGACGAAGGGCTTGCCCTCGGAAATCTCGCGTCCGTCCTCGTCCACCGGGGCGCGGAGTGCGGCCCATTTGTCCGCCGAGTCGCCGGCAGGGACCGGGACGGGCTGGTCCGGTCCGTAGTCGGCTACGAGCTGCCCGGCAGTCAGCCCGAGCTCCTCCACGCTCTTCAGTTCCAGCGCCTCGATCCGCAGCCGCTGCTGCGTGCGGGCGAGCTCGTCGCGGTGCACGGAGTCGGTGAGTTCGGCCAGTTCGCGGGCCAGCGCGTCGTTGCCGCTGCGGACCCCGGCCAGTTCACGGTCCATGGCGTCCTTGCGTTCCTCGGCGCTGTCCCGCTCGCGGCGGGCCAGCTCCACGGACACGTCGATGAATCCGATGACCTGCTGCACGGCGACGGCGACGGCGGCGGCGCGCCGGGCCTGGAGCCGGCGGCGGCGGGCCCGTTCGGCGGCTTCCTCACGGGCGCGGCGTTCGGTGGCGGCGGCCCGTTCCAGCGACGCCGCCCTGTTTCGGGTGGCCGTGAGCTGTTCCTCGGCGCTGCGCAGGGCGAGCCTGGCCTCCATCTCGGCCGTGCGGGCCAGCGATGCGGCCAGGGCCAGGGCATCCCGGTGCTCCGGGGAAGGTTCCTGCTCCGCGGGGGCCTCTGAGGCCGCGGCGAGCCGGGCCGCCACCGCTTCCAGCGCACCTTGTTCGCTGACAATCTGGGCCTCAGCCCTGGCCAGGGACGCGGCCAGCCGCTCACTTTCGGCGACGGCGCTGCGCAGCACCGCGTTCAGGTGGCCCAGGCGTTCGGCGACGGCCGCGAGTTTCGCGTCGGAGTCGTGGAGTTTCGCGAGGGCCGCGTCGGCACGGTCCTGGGCTTCGGCGCGCCGGGTCCGGGCGGTGGAGAGTGCGAAGCGGTTGCGTTCGAGCGCGGCGGTGACGGCGGCCAGCTTCGACGCGGCGTCGTCGACAGCGGCCTGGACTTCCAGCAGCGACGGCGCCGACGCGGACCCGCCGGTCACGGTCAGCGCCGTGAAGACGTCCCCGGTCCGGGTCACGGCGGTCAGCTCGGGACGCGCGGCGATCAGCTGCGCTGCGGCATCCAGGTCCTCGACGACGGCGACGCCGGCCAGCAGGGCGGGCAGCGGCAGGCCGGCGGCGTCCGGTGCCGCAGCCGACACAAGATCCACCAGATCGACAGCCCAGCGCGCGCCCGCGGGAAGCGTGCTGCCGCCGGTTAATGCATCGGCCGACAGCGCATCGGCCACCGGCGGCGGGGACCCGGCCGGGGGGCCGGCCAGCAGCAGCGCGGCACGGCCGGCGTCGTCCGCGCGCAGCAGCCGCACGGCAGCGGCGGCCGTCTGCTGGTCCCGGACCACCACGGCGTCGGATGCGCTGCCGAGTGCGGCGGCGACGGCGGCCTCGAATCCGGGATCCACGGTGATCATGGATGCCAGCGATCCCAGGACCCCGTCGGCCAGGTCCCCGGCTGCCGCGCCGAGCACATGCCCGGAGCCGTCTTTGCGGTTCAGGCCCAGCTGGAGGGCATCGCGGCGGGCCATGAGGGCACCACGTTCCCGCTCGCCTTCGCGCTCGGCCGCCTTCAGGGCGTCAATGTCGGCGATGATGGTTTCAAGGGCCTCGCTCGCGGCCTCGTAATCGGCGTCGAGCGATTCCTCGCCGTCCTCGACCCCTGCGACCTGCGCTTCCAGGGCCGTGAACTCGCTGTGCGCCTGGCGGCGGCGCTCCTCGCCGGCCTTTTGCGATTCGCGGAGACGGCCGAGCTCGGCCTGGGCAGACTCGACACGGGACCGTGCCGCGCCGACCTGCCCGGCGAGCTTGGCCAGGCCTTCACGCCGGTCCGCGGCGGCCCGGAGCAGGGCCGCGAGCCGCTTGTCCTCGGCGGCGGCGGCCTGTTCCGCGGCGTGTTTGGCGGCTGTCGCGGCGTCCAGGGCCTCGGTGCGGTCCAGGATCTGCCGTTCCAGCCCGGCCTGCTCGTCGCGGACGCGGGCGGCCTGCTGCTCCAGCTGGTCCGGGTCCCGGCCTGGGTCCGGAACCACGTCCGCGGCGCCGAGCAGGCGGCGGCGTTCCTCAGCGAGCGAACCGAGGGAACGGAGCCGTTCGCGCCCGGAAGAGAGCGAATACCAGTTCTCCCGCGCGGCGTTCAGCGCGGGCGTGGCCTCGGCCGCGAGCCCTTCGAGGATGACCTGGCGCTGCCGCCCGGCCTCGAGGTCGCGTTCGACGACGGCGCGGCGTGCCTTGAGCGCCGATTCATCCGCCACGTCCTGCGCCAGCGCGGACTGCAGCGCAACGAGGTCGTCGGCCAGGAGCCGTGAGCGGGCGTCACGGACCTCGAACTGGACGCTCTGGGCGCGCCGGGCCACCTCGGCCTGTTTGCCCAGCGGGGTCAGCTGCCGCCGGATTTCGCCGGTGAGGTCGCTGAGCCGGGACAGGTTGGCCTGCATGGCTTCGAGTTTGCGGACCGTCTTTTCCTTGCGGCGGCGGTGTTTGAGGATGCCGGCGGCCTCCTCGATGAAGCCGCGCCGGTCCTCGGGGGTGGCGTGCAGGACCTTGTCCAGCTGGCCCTGGCCGACAATCACGTGCATCTCGCGGCCCAGGCCCGAGTCAGAGAGCAGCTCCTGGATATCGAGCAGCCGGCATCCCGCGCCGTTGATGGCGTATTCCGAGCCGCCGGTCCGGAACAGCGTGCGCGAGATCGTGACCTCGCTGTATTCGATCGGGAGGGCGCCGTCGCTGTTATCGATGGTCAGCGAGACGTGCGCCCTCCCGAGGGGCGGCCGGCCCGAGGTGCCGGCGAAGATCACGTCTTCCATCTTGCCGCCGCGGAGGGTCTTGGCTCCCTGTTCGCCCATGACCCAGGCCAGCGCGTCCACCACGTTGGATTTGCCCGAGCCGTTGGGGCCCACCACGGCGGTGACGCCCGGTTCGAATTCAAAGGTCGTCGCCGAGGCGAACGACTTGAATCCCCGGACGGTCAAACTTTTCAGGTGCAAGGCGCTTCGGTTCTCCTGGTCGGCGGACTGGTCCGCTGTCCGACGAAAGCATGATTCGGACGGACACGGGGGTTCCGGGGCGGTCCCGGATACTTACAATCTACTGCGCATCTGCGGCCATTCCGCGCAGAACCAGCGCGGAGCCGCCGCAGATGGCGGAGGCCGCATATGCGGGAATTGACCTGCACGGGGCATAGTTAAGCTCTCGGGCTTGTGAGCGGCCACCGCCGGAGCGCAGGACGGACATGAACAGGGGCTTGAATTGGTAGGCAATGCAACATTCCGGCACAGCAACACCGCTCTACTTTCGGTAAGCAGCGTCGAAGCTCCGACGATCGTCAGTTCCATGGATTTCGACCGCAGGCTGGCTTCGACCCTGCGGCGGCTGAGGGTCCCCCCGAAGCTGCTCGAACGGGTCGCGGGCATCACGCACCGGCGCTGGTGGGCCCCCGGAACATCGTTCGACGACGCAGCCATCGAGGCGGGGGCAAAGGCCCTGGCCGAGTCCGGCATCGAAGCGTCCGAGATTGGCCTGCTGATCAACACTTCCGTGACGCGGCGCAACCTCGAACCGTCCGTCGCGGTGAAGATCCATCACGGACTGCGCCTGCCTTCGTCGGCCATGAACTTTGATCTGGCCAACGCCTGCCTTGGCTTCGTCAACGGCATGACGCTGGCGGCCAACATGATTGACTCCGGCCAGATCAAGTACGCGATGATCGTCAACGGTGAGGATGCCCAGGCAACGCAGGAGGCCACCCTGGCCCGGCTGCAGCGGCCCGAGACGACCCGCGAGGACTTCAACCGCGAGTTCGCCACACTGACGCTCGGCTCCGGAGCGGCTGCGGCCGTCCTGGGCCCGGCGGACGAGCACCCCGGGGCGCACCGGGTCCTCGGCGGCGTGATGCGTGCCGGCACCGAGCACCATGAACTGTGCGTGGGCAGCATTGACGGCATGGCCACCGACACCAAAGGCCTGCTCGACGGCGGCCTGCAGCTCGTGGTCGATGCCTGGCACGAGGCCCAGCCGGAGTGGGACTGGGCCTCGATGGACCGGTACGTCACGCACCAGGTGAGCAATGCCTATACCCAGGCCATCATCAACGCCATTGACCTGGACCCAAACAAGGTGCCGATCACGTTCCCGCACTGGGGCAATGTGGGCCCGGCCTCCCTCCCCATGACCCTCGCGGCCGAAGCGCAGACTCTCGCCGCCGGGGACCGCGTGCTGTGCATGGGCGTCGGTTCCGGCCTGAACACCGCCATGGTGGAAATCGTTTGGTAACCGCCGACTGGCCCGGCGTCGACCCCGAATGGTCGCGCGAAATCGATGTGGCGTCCACCTCCGCCGCGGATGAGCCGGGCACCGTGCGCCGCTGGCACCTGCTGGACAACGGTGCCCAGCTCACGCGCCGCGGCCTGACACCTGCCGGCACCCTGCTGTGCGTGCACGGCAACCCGACGTGGTCCTACCTGTGGCGGACCCTGCTGGCCGCCGGATCCGACCCCGCACATCCGTGGCGCGTGGTGGCCGTGGACCAGCTGGACATGGGCTTCTCCGAGCGCACCGGCACGTTCCGGCGCCTGGAAGACCGGATCAACGACCTGGGCGACCTCACCGCGGCGCTCGGCCTGGACGGGCCGGTCGTCACCGTCGGCCACGACTGGGGCGGCGTGATCAGCCTGGGCTGGGCCGTGGCCCATCCGCAGCAGCTGGCCGGCGTGGTGCTGACCAACACGGCCGTGCACCAGCCCTCCGGCTCCCGCATCCCGCCGGCGCTGCGGCTTGCCTTGCACCCTGCCGTGCACCGCTGGGGAACGACGGGGACGGACACCTTCCTGCGCGTGACGCATGCCCTGGCCCGCCCGCCGCTCGCCCCGGATGTCCGTGGCGCCTTCATGGCCCCCTACCGCGGCGCCGACCGACGCTCCGGCGTGGGGAACTTTGTCGCGGACATTCCCGCCGACGCGTCCCACCCCAGCTTTCCGACGCTCAGCCGCGTCGCGGAAGGGGTGCGCGGGCTGAGGGTTCCGGCCCTGATGCTCTGGGGCCCGCGCGATCCGATCTTTTCCGACCGGTACCTCAAGGACCTCATCGGCCGGCTGCCGGACGCGAAAGTTCACCGCTTCGAGGGGGCAGGCCACCTGGTCGCGGAAGACCGGGACATCGCCGCGCCCGTCTTTGAGTGGCTGGCCGAGTGCGGCCCGGACAGCGGGCCAGCCGACGGACCGGCCAACGAACTGGCCGACGGCCCCTCCGACGGACCGGCCAACCACCAGTCGCTGGAATTCGGGACCGGGCCCCTGCAGCCCGGCGCCGGGGTCCCGCCCCTTTGGGCGGCCCTCGCCGAGCTGGCGGCGGGACCAGCGGCCGGGGATACCGCCGTCGCGGAAATGGCCACGGACGGCAGCGTCGCCCGCTCGCTCAGCTGGCAGGAGCTCGAACAGAACATCGCCGCCCTCGCGGCGGGCCTGCAGGACGCCGGTGTACGGAACGGCACCCGGGTGAGCCTGATGGTTCCCCCGGGCGTGGACCTGACCGTGGTCCTCTACGCCTGCCTGCGGCTCGGCGCGGTGGTGATCGTGGCCGACGCCGGCCTGGGCACCCGCGGCCTGAGCCGTGCGGTCAAGGGCGCCACCCCGGACTTCCTCATCGGAATCGACAAGGCCCTGGCAGCCGCCTCGGTACTTGGCTGGCCGGGACGGCGCATCAGCGTGCGGGACCTGCCGGCCCGGCGCCGCCGGCTCCTCGCCGTCGAGACCTCCCTGGCTGCCCTTGCCCGCCACGGAGCCGGCCTCAGCCCCGGACTCCCTCGCCCGGGCACGGCCCCGGTTCCGGGCCCGGACGCCCCCGCCGCGGTGCTGTTCACCTCCGGTTCCACCGGGCCCGCCAAGGGCGTGGTCTACACTCACCGGCGGCTGGCGGCGATGCGCGATGCCGTGGCCGCGACGCTGGAGATCCGCCCGGGCGCACGCCTGGTGGCGGGCTTCGCGCCGTTCGCCCTGCTGGGACCGGCGCTCGGAGCCGTTTCGGTGACGCCCGCCATGGACGTCACTGCCCCCCGCACCCTGACGGCCAGCGCGCTGGCGCACGCCGCAGCAGCCATCGACGCCACGGTGGTCTTCGCCTCGCCCGCGGCGCTGCGCAACGTCCTGGCCACCCGGGCCGGCCTGAGCCGGGCCGGACACGAGGCCCTGGGGCGCGTGGAGCTGCTGCTCTCCGCCGGCGCGCCGGTCCCTGAAGCCCTCCTCGCAGAGGTGCAGCGGCTGCTGCCGCGGGCCTCGCTGCACACCCCGTACGGGATGACCGAGGCGCTGCCCGTCACGGACATCGGCCTCGAACAGATCCGTGCCGCCGCGGCCGACGCCGCCGCCGGAACCATGGCAGGCGCCGGCAACGGCGTGTGCGTGGGCCGGCCGGTGCAGGGCGCCCGCGTGGCCATCATCCCGCTGGCCGCGGACGGCACCGCACCCGGGAACGAGCCCGTCAGGGAGGCCGGTGTGAGCGGGGAGATCCTCATCAGCGCCCCGCATGTGAAAGAAGCCTACGACCGGCTCTGGCTGACCCAGCGCGAGAGCGTCCGCACGGCCGGATGGCACCGCACCGGCGACGTCGGGCATCTCGACGCCGCCGGCCGGCTCTGGGTGGAAGGACGCCTCGCACACGTCGTGACGCCGCCGGGAACTGTGGTGACGCCCGTGGGCGCCGAGCAGGCCATCGAACGCCTGGCCGATGTCGGGATGGCCGCCGTCGTCGGGGTCGGTCCGTCCGGGACGCAGGCGGTGGTCGCCGTCGTCGAGACTGTACCTCCCGTCCGCCGGGCCGGTCCCGCCGCGCCGCAGCTCGCCGGGCGGGTACGGGACGCGGCCCGTCAGGCAGGCGTCAGTGTCAACGCCGTGCTCGCCATCCCCTCCCAGCCGACCGACATCCGCCACAACGCCAAGATCGACAGGACGCGCCTGGCCCGGTGGGCCTCGGCGGTGCTGGCCGGCGGCCGTCCGGGCACGCCATGAGGGTCCTCGTCACCGGCGCCAGCGGACTGCTCGGCGGGGAAGTCGCGCGGCTGCTGGTGCGGCAGGGCCACGCCGTGAGCACGTTCCAGCGCCGTCCCACTGGCGTCGACGGCGCCGCGGACCTCTCCGGGTCCGTCACGGACGACGACGCCGTCCGGCGCGCCGTCACCGGCGCCGAGGGCGTCATCCACCTGGCTGCGAAGGTCTCCTTCACCGGCCGCGCCGCGGATTTCGAGGACGTGAATGTCGAGGGCACGCGCCGCCTGCTCCGTGCGTCCCGCGAGGCCGGCGTGCGGGATTTGGTGTTCGTCTCCTCCCCGTCCGTAGCCAACTCCGGCGCCGCCATCGCCGGCCTGGGCGCCGAGCCGGCGGACCCGGCCCGGGCGCACGGCGACTACTCCCGCACCAAGGCCGAGGCTGAACTGCTGGCGCTGGCCGCGGATATGAAGGATTTCCGCGTCGCGGCGGTGCGCCCGCACATCGTCTGGGGCCCGGGTGACACGCAGCTCGTGGAACGGGTGCTGGAACGTGCCAGCCGCGGCCGCCTGCCGCTGCTCGATGCCGGTGCGGCCCTGATCGACACGACCTATGTGGACAACGCCGCTTCGGCCATCGTCGCCGCGCTTGACCGGATGGAGTACATCCACGGCCGGGCGCTCGTGGTCAGCAACGGCGAACCCCGCCCGGTCGGTGAGCTGCTGGCGGGCATTTGCGCCGCGGGCGGCGTCCCTGCGCCGTCGCGGACGGTGCCGGGCAGCCTCGCGCGGGCTGCGGGATCGGTGGTGGAGAAGGTGTGGTCCCGGTCCGGCCGGTCCGAGGAGCCGCCGATGACCAGATTCCTCGCCGAGCAGCTCTCCACCGCCCACTGGTTCGACCAGCGCGAGACCCGTGAACTCCTCAACTGGACCCCTGCCGTTTCGCTTGACGAGGGCCTGGCGAGGCTGGCCGAGTATTACGGTTCGCTTTGAGCGGCTCACTGCCGAGCTACCGGACCACCGACGGGGACGACCCGTGCTCAATGAAGAGGACGGGCTGTGCGGCCGGTTCCGTCTTAAGGGACCAGATGTTGCTGTCCACCTCGGAACCGTCCCGGGGTAGGCCGTACACCAGGGTGGAATTGTCCAGCCACTCAATCTGGTCGTCAATGCTCTCTTTCTCCGACAACACGGTTTCCGTGCCGCTGGCGAGGTCCACGACGGCGATGCTGCGGTGGCCCGTCAGGGTGCCGGTGTCGCTCTTCTTGTAGGCGATTCGGGTGCCGTCCGGGGAAACGGACGGGCATTCAACGCCGCTGCGGACCACGGTGAGCGTCCGGCCGGCAATGCTCCCCTGGACCAGCCAGATGTGCCCCTGCGAGGACGCCGTGGCGTAAAACACGTCGGGCTTTCCTGGCGCAAACGTGACCCCCCAGATGTTCCTGTCGGTGGCCTTGATCCGGCTCCCGTCCAGCATCAGGGCGAAGCCCTCGAGGCTGCCGCTGCTCTGGCCTCCCTTGTCCCGGATGACTGTTTCGGTGGAGAACCCGGCTGCGGAGTACGAATGGCCTGACACGAAGACGGTAGTGGCCATCAGCGACCCGTCGGCGCTGGTCCTTGCCCTATTGGGGATGCCGGGCAGCGGCCAGCTGCGCGTCTCCTGCCAGATGCTGTTGTACACGGTGGCCTGGAAGTTGGTGGCCAGCCCCTGTTTGGTCTGCAGGCACAAGGTCTGGTCGTGCGTGCCGTAGACGCGGTCGCAGCTTGCCTCGCTCAAGGCACGCTGACCGCCGGGGCCAGACAGCGGCACGGTGGCGGCGGAGCCGAAACCCTGGCCTGGTGCGGTGTTGCGAAAGAGGACGAAAGGGGCCGCCGGCAGGCTTTTGGACGTGGTGACATCGACCGGCGGCGGCGCACTCTGGCTGACCTTGGCGTCTTGGAAGGCCAGTGCGGCGTAGATTCCCGCCGCCGCGATGGCGGCGGCGGTGATGAGCGACAGCGCCGCGAGTCGCTTCCTGCTGATCGTGACCCGGGTCGAGGCTTCCCTTGCGGATGTGGATCCTTTTCCGGGCGGGCGCCCGGTGGATTGTTTTCCGGATGTGGATCCTTTTCCGGGCGGCCGCCCGGTGCGTGTGGCCGTCATGCACCGGCCTCCTGTGCACTAGCGGTACGCATCAGCACGGCCGCGGCCACGAGCGCCGCAGCCAGGCCGACGGCGGCCGTCGTCATTGCGGCAGAGGCCCCGACGGCGAACCAGAGGATGCCGAAGCCAGCCGATGCCGCCATCCGGCACAGCGCCACTACTGTCTGGGCGGCCCCGATGCCGGTGGCCACTTTGTCCGGTCTGACCAGCCGGCTCGCCAGCGCGGCCAGCACGCCGTCGGTGGCGGCATAGAACACGCCCAGGAGGACCAGGCAGGCCACCGTGACGCCAAGACCGCCGAACGGCACCGCCGCCAGCAGGTAGCACGCCAGCAGCGCTCCGTGTCCGCCAAGGAACACCCTGGTCCTGCCCCAGCGGTCCGCGAACCGGCCCAGGGGAACGGCCAGGGCGAGGTAAACGACGTTGGTTCCGACATAGAGCAGCGGGAACCACTGCACCGCGAAGGAATCCCGGTCCTGGAGGACGAGGTAGATGAAGCCGTCCCCGACGGTCAGCAAGGCCAGGATCCCCGCCGTCACGAGCAGCCGGGTCAGTCCAGCATCCTTCAGCTGGCTCCACTTGAAGGCAGGGCGTGCCCGGTCCGGCCGCTGCGCCGTCCGCGGCGTCCTCCGGTCCGGCACCACCAGGACCAGGATGGCGACGCCGATCACGGCGAAGGCGAGCGAAACGACAAAGACGGTGCTGAACCCGTTGGGGATGTACAGGAGGATCAGGAACGCCAGGAGCGGCCCCGTTGCGGCGCCGACGGTGTCCAGCATGCGGTGCACGCCGAAGGATCTGGCCAGGTGCTCCGGCTGCGCAGCTGATGAGATCAGGGCGTCCCGCGGCGCGGTCCGGATGCCCTTGCCGATGCGGTCGCCTGTCACGATTCCGGTGATCGCCCAGAACCCGCCGGCGAACAGGAAGCCGATCCGGGCCAGCATGGACAGTCCGTAGCCGGCAACCGCCACCCGTTTCGGATGCCCCGTGCGGTCTGAGGCCCACCCGGCAGCAATGCGCACTACCGCGCTGACGCCCTGGTTGAGCCCTTCAATGAAGCCGAAGGCGATAGTTGATAGCCCGAGAAATCCGGTGATGTACAGCGGCAGAATGGCGGACACCGATTCCGAGGAGATGTCCGTGGCCATGCTGACGATGCCAAGCCACAGAATGACAGGCGAAAGCCGGAAGGCCACGCCCGGTCCGGACAGGGACTCCGTCCCTGTATCGGTGGAGTTCTTCTTGCCGCCGGTGCGGTCGGCCATCGAAATGTACACGGTGGCCTACCCCTGCGCACCCGGCGCCGTGTTGTCCCTCAGTGCTACCGTCCGCCGCGACGCATCAGCAGGTACGCGATCGGATTTCGGCACAGCAGTGTGTCGGCGGTTAACGCCGACGCGATAACAATTTCTATAGTCCCCAGCTCCCATGGCCACAGTTTGTCATCGGCCATGAGGGGTGCGTAAGCGTAGGACTACTTGTTTTTGGGCGCTCTACCAGCGGCCGTTACGGGGTCTGGGCTGGCAGACGGGACAGGTATAGGACGAGCGGTTCATAAACTGTTCCCGCTTCAGCAGGCTGACCCGGCCGGCGGCGGCGCAGCGCTTGCACTCCCGGCCCTCGCGGCCATAGGCGTTCAGGGACCGATCGAAGTACCCGGAGACGCCGTTAACGTTGACATAGAGCGAATCGAAGCTGGTGCCTCCGGCGGCCAGGGCATCCGCCATGACCTCGCGGGCGGCGTCGAGGACCCGCTGCGCGTCGGCGCGGCGCAGCGTGTCGGTGGGCCGGGCATAGTGCAGCTGCGCCTTCCAGAGGGCCTCGTCCGCGTAGATGTTGCCGATCCCGGAGACCAGGCCCTGGTCCAGCAGCGCCCGCTTGAGCCCGGTTTTGCGTGCCCGCAGGCGCCGGTAGAAGGTGTCGAATGAAAAGAAGGGGTCCAGTGGGTCCCGGGCAATGTGCGAGGCTTCCTCGGCGATGAGCGGCAGCGGTGTTTCGGCGAGGCCGCCGGGGCCGCCGTCGTCAGTGGGGACCAGCGACGTGAGGAACAGGCCGCCGAAGATGCGCTGGTCCACGAACCGGAGCTGCTCGGGCATGCCCTCGGCGGGGCTGAGCCGCAGCCTGACCTTGAGGTGTTTTTCGTCCGGAACGCCGGGGTCCTGCATCAGCAGCTGACCGGACATGCCGAGGTGGGCCATGAGTGCGACGGCGGGGCCCGGCTCAGCGGCCGGGAAACTCCCGGACGGGGCGGGCGTGTCCGCCAGCGGCATCCAGAGGAATTTGCCGCGGCGGACCACGTCCAGGACCCTCGCGCCTTCAAGGTTGCCGGCAAAGTCTTCCGGTCCCAGGGCGTGCCGGCGCAGGGAGCGCGGGTCCAGGACCTCGACGGAGGTGATGGTCCGGCCCCGCACCCAGCTCACCAGGCCGCGCCGGACCACCTCGACCTCGGGCAGTTCAGGCAACGCCGCCGCCTAGCTGCCGGTCTGGGACTGCAGCTGCTGCGGATCCGGCGCGGCCGGGGCGGTCAGCCGGCGCCAGGCGTCGGCGGCGGCTTCCTGTTCGGCCTCTTTCTTGGAGTTGCCGGTGCCGGTGCCGTAGTCCGTGCCGCCGATCCGCAGCACCGCCTCGAACGTCCGGGCGTGGTCCGGCCCGGAGCCGTCAACCGCGTAGTTAATGGTCCCAAGCTGCCGGCTGGCGGCGAGCTCCTGGATGGAAGTCTTCCAGTCGGTACCCGCGCCGAGGGCGGCGGCGTCCTTCAACAGCGGGCCGACCAGCCGCATGACCAGCTGCCGGGCCGTCTCGATGTCGTTTGAGAGGTAGGTGGCGCCGATCAGCGCCTCCATGGTGTCCGCCAGGATGGAGGCCTTGTTCTTGCCCTCGGTGAGCTTTTCGCCCTGTCCAAGGTAGATGAACTCCCCCAGCCCGATGCTGCGGCCGATGCCGGCCAGCGCCCGGGTGCTGACAACGGCGGAACGGCGCTTGGCCAGGTCGCCTTCGGGCAGCGTGGGGTTGTCACGGTACAGCGCGTCCGTCACGGAGAACCCCAGGATGGAGTCGCCCAGGAACTCGAGCCGTTCGTTGGTGGGGATGCCGCCGTTTTCGTAGGCATAGGAACGGTGTGTGAGCGCAAGACGAAGCGTCCCGGCGTCAATAGTGACACCGAGACGCTTCAGAAGCTCTTCAGTTGAAGACATCTTTTTCAGCCTGTTGGCGGATTAGACGTCTGCGACCTTGCGGCCCTTGTACTCAAGGAACAGCGCAGTGCCAGCCGAGTCGGTAACGACCTTTGCCTGGTGCGGCAGGCTGTACGTGACCTGGCCGTTCTCGACAGTCTTCACCAGGTGGGGGGCAGTTGCCTTCCACTGGGAGCGGCGGGCGCGGGTATTCGAGCGAGACATTTTCCGCTTCGGGACAGCCACGGCTAACTCATTTCTCTCTAGAAAAACACTTACAAATCAGTTTTGCCGGTCAGGCTTAGCCAAGTCAGCCAGGGCGGCCCAGCGAGGATCTACGACCTCGTGGTGATGCCCCGGCTCGTCTTCCAGGCGCACTCCACATTCGGAGCAAAGGCCCTGGCAGTCTTCCCGGCACACCGGCTGGAACGGCAGTATGGTGACAACTGCGTCCCGCAACACCGGCTCAAGATCGATCAGATCGTGCTCGACTCGACGTTGCTCTTCTTCGTCTTCTTCGTCGGAGAACACAGCATCCTCGTAGAAGAAAAGTTCTTGCACATCAACCTCTTGGTCATACGCAAGGGGATCCAGGCATCGGCCGCATTCGCCAGTAACTTCAACGTGCGCGGTTCCTGATACCAGAATTCCTTCGTGTACGGCCTCAAGCCGCAGGTCGAGCTCGACATCCGAGCCTTCCTGCACGCCAATGAGCGCCACGCCAAGATCACTTGGCGCGGGTACATGTTCCGTCAGCGTCCGCATGCTTCCCGGACTGCGTCCGAGGTCCTTGACGTCGAACGCCAAGGGCGAACTAGCATCTCGTTTAATGAGAACTCCTGTTGAACATATGACCGACGTACTATCTTAGCCTGAACTTCCGGACGGACTCAAACCGGGGGCACGCCGGCGGTTCACACCACAAGCGGCCTCTGATTCGGGCCTCGCAACCGGCAGCAGGCCGCCGAGTACCGGTCAAGCTTACACTTTGCGCGCCCGGTTCGGGACCGGCTCGCCCGGGGCCAGCCGTTTCAGCACGGAGCGGGGAACAAAGTCCGAGACGTCCCCGCCGAGGGCGAAGACCTCTTTGATGAGGGTGGAGGACAGGTGCAGGTAGTGGCCTTCCGCCGGCAGGAACACCGTCTCGACACCGGTCAGCTGCCGGTTCATCGTGGCCATCGGCAGCTCGTAGTCGAAGTCCGAGGACGAACGCAGGCCCTTGACGATCGCCGAGACACCGCGCTGCCGGCAGTACTCGGCCAGGAGACCCTCCCCCACGGGTTCAACCACGATCCCGCGCAAGGACGCGAACGTTTCCCTGGCCATGTCGATCCGCTCCTCCAGGCTGAAGCGGTACTTCTTGGAATAGTTCGTGGACACGGCCACGATCACCTCGTCGAAGAGGCCCGCGGCACGCGCAATGACTTCCAGGTGTCCATTGTGGATGGGGTCAAAAGAGCCAGGGCAAACAGCGCGTCTCATGCTCCGAACCTACCGTATCCGCGCCGCAGCCCGGGATAACATGGCTGAATGTCAGCATCGAACAATCGCGCGACTTCTCCTTTAACTGTGCGGCCTGTCACTGTGCGGCCTGTCACTGCGCCGCCTTTCACCGTGGACGGCGGCGTGGTGCTGGTCACCGGTGCCGCCGGCGGCATGGGCCGGCTCTACGCCCTCCGCGCCGCCCGCGAAGGTGCCGAGGTGGTGATCCTCTGGGACGTCGACGCCGATGCCCTGGCCGGCACCGCCGCTGAAGTTGCCGCTTTGGGCGCCCGCGCCGTCCCCCGCACGGTGGACCTGGCGGATCGCGCCGCGATTGCCGGCGCCGCCCGGGAGGCCAGGGCCGAGGGACCGCTGGCGCTGCTGGTCAATAACGCCGGGATTGTCCGCGGCGCGTACTTCTGGGACCACGCCCCGGACCGTGACATCGCCCTGACCATGGACATCAACGCCCTCGCCCCCATGTACGTCACCCTGGAGTTCCTGCCGGACATGATGGCCGGCGCCGGCCGCCCGCGCCGGATCCTCAACGTTGCCTCCGCCGCCGGCACGGTCTCGAATCCGCGGATGAGCGTGTACGCGGCCTCGAAATGGGCCGTCATCGGCTGGAGCGACTCGCTCCGGCTCGAGCTTGAGCAGCAGGGCTACGGCCACCTGAAAGTCACCACCTTCTGCCCCAGCTACATTTCCACCGGCATGTTCGAGGGAGCCCGCGGTCCCCTGCTGACCCCGCTCATGACACCGGAGGATGCCGTGGACAGGGCATGGCGCGCTACGACCGCCGGGCGGCCGCAGCTGATCGCCCCCGCCATGGCCACGCTGGGGAAAGTGCTCAAGGGCATCCTGCCGGTGCGGGCGTGGGACTTCGTGGGCGGAAAGGTCTTTGGGATCTACACCACCATGGACAGCTTCACCGGCCGGGACGAGAAGGCGGGCACCCGATGAGCCCCCGCATGCCGTTGCCGTGGCAGCGCGCCGCAACCGGCGCCAACCTGCTCTCCCCCGACGGCTCGCTGGGCGTGACGATCTTCGAGGAGATGACCACCCTGGCCCTGAGCACGGGCGCCATCAACCTCGGCCAGGGCTTCCCGGACGAGGACGGCCCCGTGGAGATCAAGGAGGCCGCCCAGGCCGCGATCGCCGCCGGAGCCAACCAGTATGCGCCTGGCAAGGGCATCCTGCCGCTGCGGGAGGCGATCTCGGTGCACCAGCAGCGGTTCTACGGGCTGGCCCCGGATCCGCAGACCGAAATCATCGTCACTACAGGCGCCACGGAGGCCATCGCCGCCGCCCTGCTCGCGCTGGTAGGTCCGGGAGATGAAGTGCTCACCTTCGAGCCGTTCTACGACTCCTACGGCGCCATCATCGGGCTCTCCGGCGCCACGCACGTCACCGCCCCGCTCCTGGCCCCGGATTTCATGCCGGACCTGGCCGCACTCGAGGCCGCCTTCAGCAACCGCACCAAGCTGGTGCTGATCAACAATCCGCACAACCCGACCGGGGCGGTGTTCCCCCGCGAGGTGCTCGAGCGCGTCGTCGAACTGGCCGCTAAATACGACGCCGTCATCGTCACCGACGAAGTGTACGAGCACCTGACGTTCGGTGTGCGGCACATCCCGATCGCGACGCTGCCCGGGGCGGCGGAGCGCACGCTGACCATTTCCTCGGCCGGCAAGACGTTCTCCTTCACCGGCTGGAAGATCGGCTGGCTCTCCGGGCCGGAGGAGCTGGTGGCCGCCGCCCGGACGGTCAAGCAGTTCCTGAGCTACAGTTCCGGCACGCCCTTCCAGGCCGCGATCGCGGTGGGCCTGGGGCTTCCGGACGAGTTTTACGCCGGCATCGCCGACACCCTCCGGTACAAGCGGGACATCCTCAGCGAGGGCCTGCGCGCTGCCGGTCTCGACGTGCTGACCCCGCAGGGAACCTACTTCGTCAACGTGGACACCTCACCGCTGGGGATTACCGATTCCGTGGAGCTGGCCCGCAGACTGCCGGCCCTCGTGGGCGTCGCCGCGATCCCGGTGCCCGTCTTCTGCCACGCCGACGGCGCCGAACGCACCCGCAGCCTGCTCCGCTTCGCGTTCTGCAAGCAGCTGCACGTGCTGGAGGAGGCCGCCGAGCGGCTGGCGACCTTGCGCGACAGGCTGTGAACATGGCCGGGCAGCAACCCGGGGCCTCGCGGTTCCTGCGGACCACCGGGCAGCACGCCGTGATCGAACCGGATCCCTTTACCGACGGCGGCTTCGTGCTGAGCATCGGCGGCGCCGAGCAGTCCCACGTCAACCTGGCCGACCCCGCGGACATCTTCTACGAATACCTGCGCAGGATCGGGCACGTGGTGGACCTCGCCGCCCCGTGGGGCGAGCCGATCACGGCGCTGCACCTGGGCGCCGGGGCCCTGACGCTGGCCCGCTACATCCAGGCCACCCGGCCCGGCTCGGTTCAGTACGCGGTGGAGCTGGAGCGGGAACTGCTGGACTTCGTGCTCGCTCAGCTGCCCCTGCCGGAGGGGACCGAACTGCACACGGTGATCGGCGATGCCCGCGACGCCCTCGCCGGGCTTCCGGCGGACCTGCGCTTCGACGTCCTGATCCTGGACATCTTCTCCGGGCCGGAGGCGCCGGAACACATCGCGTGTACCGGGTTCTACCAGGAGGCGGCGGCCCGGCTGACGCCGCGCGGCGTGTTGATCGTCAACGTGGGCGACGAACCCGGACTGACCCTGGTCCGGAGCCAGATCGCGGCCATGCGCCAGGCCATGGCCGACGTCTCGGCCTTCGCGGAGGCCGGAATGTTCACTGGCCGGTACCCCGGGAACATCATCCTGACCGGGACGCAGGGGCCGTGGCCGGAGGTCTGGACGGCGGCGCTCACGGCGCGCGGTCCGCATCCGGCCCGGCTGCTCGCCGGCGTCGATTTGGACGCGCTGGCCGGCTAGTCCCCTGCTTCCAGGTCCGCTGCTTCCACAGCGTCCAGGGCTTCCACGCCGGGCTCGGTGAACCACAGCCGGGTTTCGCCGTACTTCTTCTCGGCAAACCGTTCCATGCCCTGGGGCCATGCCGGCTCGGGGCTCCGGGACGAGCGTTCCACTACCACGACCGCTCCCTCGCCCAGGTGCGGCACGAGCTTGGCCAGCACGGCAGCGAGGGCCGGCTCGTCCAGGGGGTAGGGCGGGTCCAGGAACACCAGGTCCCAGATCGCGGAGTCGGCGGCCCGGTCGAGGAAGGATTCGACCTTGGAGCGGTGCACGGCGACGACCTTGCGGCCGGTGACGGTGTTGACAAGTTCGGCGTTCCGCTGGCAGACGGCGCTTGCCTTGGCGTCGAATTCGACCAGGTCCACGGAGTCCGCGCCGCGGCTGCCGCTCTCCACCCCCAGCGAGCCGGATCCCGCGTACAGGTCGAGCACGCGGGCGCCGGCGATGACGTTGAAGGCGTCCAGCCGGGAGAACAGGGCCTCCTTGACACGGTCGGTGGTGGGCCGTGTCAGGTTCCCGGGCACGCTGTTCAGCGTGCTGCCGCCGGCCGCACCGGCAATGATCCGGCTCATGCGCGGACCCCCGCGGACGTGTTTGCCTGGCTCGTGGTCCTAGCCGCGTTCAAGGAACGCCTCCTTCTCGGGGTTCAGGTATTCATCGATCGCGGCCGCAAGCCGGGGCTGGCCCGCCAGCGCGGGATCGGCGGCCACGATCCGCTGGGCGTCCTGCCGGGCCCGGGCGATCACGTCCTCGTGTTCGAGCACGCGCAGCAGTTTCAGCGTGGAGCGCCCGCCGGACTGCGAGGCGCCCAGGATGTCGCCCTCTCGGCGGAGCTTGAGGTCCTCCTGGGACAGTTCGAAGCCGTCGGTGGTGGCGGCGACGGCATCCAGGCGGCGCCGGCTCGGATGGCCCGGCTCCAGGGTGGTGACCAGCAGGCAGGTTCCGGGCAGCCCGCCGCGGCCCACCCGGCCGCGCAGCTGGTGGAGCTGGGAGATGCCAAATCGGTCAGCGTCCAGGATGACCATGAGCGTGGCGTTGTGGACGTCCACGCCGACTTCGATCACGGTGGTGGAGACCAGCAGCTTGGTCTGGTTGGCTGTGAAGGAGGCCATGGTCTCGGACTTCAGGACCGGGTCCTGCCTGCCGTGCAGCGGTGCCACAGCCACCCCGGCAAGGGCCGGTTCGTCCTGGAGGTGTTCCACGACGCCGGTGACCGAGGCGAGTTCCCGGGAACCGTTCTCGCCTTCGAGGTCCGCGGCGGACGGTTCGGCCTCGCCCGGGGTGAAGTCGCCGTCGTCGTCCGTGCCGATCTTGGGGCAAACGACGTAGACCTGGTGGCCGGCGTCGATCTCCTCCCGCGACCGGGACCAGATCCGGGTGGCCCACCCCGGGTGTTCCGCGAGCCCCACCACGTGGGTGGAGATGGGGGCGCGGCCGGCGGGCAGCTCATCGAGCACGGAGGTTTCGAGGTCGCCGAACACGGTCATGGCCACGGTCCGGGGAATCGGGGTGGCGGTCATGACCAGCAGGTGCGGCGGTTTGCTGGCCTTGGCCCGGAGGGCGTCGCGCTGCTCCACGCCGAAGCGGTGCTGTTCGTCCACCACGATCAGGCCAAGGTCGTAGAAGGAGACGTTGTCGCTGAGCAGGGCGTGGGTGCCGATCACGATTCCGGCCGTTCCGGAGGCGGCGTCGAGCATGGCCTGCTTCCGCGCCGCGGTGGGCATGGAGCCGGTGAGCAGGGTGACCTGGACGGCGTCCGGTCCGAACCCGCCGAGCATCCCGTCCCGGGAGAGCGGTCCGAGCGTGCGCCGGATGGATTCATAGTGCTGGGCGGCGAGGACTTCGGTGGGCGCCAGCAGGGCAGCCTGTCCCCCGGCGTCCACCACCTGCAGCATGGCGCGCAGCGCCACGATCGTCTTGCCGGAGCCCACCTCGCCCTGCAGCAGCCGGTTCATGGGCGAGTCCTGGGCGAGCTCGTCGGAGAGCGTCTTGCCGACGGCGGCCTGGCCGGCGGTCAGGGTAAACGGGAGCTGGCGGTCGAAGGCGGGCAGCAGCCCGTCCGGTGCCGGGCGGCGGGCCGTCGCTTCCTCGGCGGCGAGTTGGGCGCGGCGGCGGGCCAGGGCCGACTGGAGCACCAGGGCTTCCTGGTAGCGGAACCGGTCGCGGGCGCGCTGGTAGTCCGCCGGGGTTTGCGGGGCGTGGATCAGCCGGTAGGCGTCTGCGACCGGCAGGAACTTTTCCCGCGACGCGATCTCGGCGGGCAGCGGGTCGCCGAGCGTTTCCAGTTCCACGGTGTCCAGCAGTGTCGAGATGACCTTCTGGATGGACCAGCTGGTCAGTTTCGCCGTGGCCGGGTACACCGGGATCGGCATGGCGGCGAGCTTCTCGGGGTCGATGCCCGGCGTTTCGGGGTCCTCGTCCAGCAGCAGGAAATCCGGGTTGGTCAGGCCGAGGGATCCGGCGTAGCGCGTAACCTTGCCGGAAAACATGGCGCGCCGGCCCGGCTGCAGCTCGGCCTTGGCCCGGAACCCGTTGAAGAAGCTGACCTTGAGCGTGCCCGGCAGTGCGCCGGCGGCCCGCGTGGAAGCGGCACCGCCGGCGTCGTCGGAGACCACGACGTCGGTGAGGGAGCCGCGCCGGGCGCGCATGGGCCGGGTGCTGTTGGAGACCACCCGGGCGATCAGGGTCACTTCCTCGTCCAGCGGGACCTCGCTGATGGGAGTGAGCTCACCGCGGCTGAGGTAGCGGCGGGGAAAATAGTTCAGGAGCCCGCCGACAGTGGTGATGCCAAGGTGTTTTTCGATGACAGCCGCGGAGCGCTTGCCGATGCGGCGCTCCAGGCCCAGTTCAAGTTCAGCGTGCATGTCCGTCGGGGTTTCGGGTTTCGGCGGCACGCGCCGGGGCAGCAGGAGCAGCAGCAGCGACAACGGGTGCGGCGGCGGTGGCGGCAACTGTAGCGGCCGGTGCCTCCGGGTCGCGCGGGACTGCGAGTTCGCTCACGGAAATATCCGTGGGCTCGCCCAGGGAACGGATCAGCGCGACGGCGAGGTCCGCATCCAGGACGTGGACGTGGACACGCCAGCGGTAGCGCCCGGCGGCGTCAGCGCCGCCGCCAACCTGGCTCATGATCACCGAGTCGCCCATTTCGTCGAGCCGTTGGCGCATCATGGCGGCGTCCAGCGGGGACAGGGAAATGGTGCACATGACTTCGACACCTTCGTCGCGCGGCATGCCGACGTGGATATGCGGATCCTGGACGTCGTAGCCGTGCAGTCCGTCCAGCAGTTCGCTCTGGAGCTCCTCGCCCAGCACGGCGGAGCGGAGGCAGTCCAGGATCAGCAGCATGCCCACGCCGCCGGCGTCCACCACGTGGGCGGCCTGCAGGGCATCGAGCTGCTCCTCCGTGCGGACCACGGCGGCGAGGGCCGCCTCGACGGCGGCGTCCAGGGCCAGCCCCAGCGTCTGGTTGCTGTCATCGCCGTCGTGCGCGGAGTCCACGGCGGCCGCGGCCCGGGCGGCAGCCTCCATGACGGAGAGCATGGTGCCGGGCACTGGATCACTCAGCGCGGACCAGGCCCGGATCTGGGCCCGGTTCAGGGCCGCAGCCAGCAGAGGTGAGCTGATCCGGGTGTGCCCGGCCAGAGGTTCGGCGGCAGCGCAGAGGAAGACGGCGAACAGCGTTCCCGAGTTCCCGCGGGCCTGCTCCATGGCAACCTGGCCGGCCTGCGCCAGGACGGCGCCAACGTCATGCAGGGTTGGGTCCGGTGCCCCATCCGGGTGTCCCGGCACGGCGGCGTCCGCGGCGTGAGCCGCGGCGCGGACGGTCAGGTAGAGGTTGGTGCCGGTGTCGCCGTCGGCTACCGGAAAGATGTTGATGGCGTTCAGGCGGTCGCTGTGGTTGCCGAGCGTTGTTTCCGCCTTGCCCAACCACCGCTTCATCGCTTGCGCGTTGGCGGCAATCTTAGTCTGCAAAGTGATCCCATCCCACAGCGTCAGCGGGCCTGCCCGCGATCGTAACTCCCGTGCTTTCGGTTGGTGCAGGGGCCTCTACTGAGCCTATCGCAGTGAACCCGGGCGGGAGCGGAACCCCTGCCGGGAAAGTGGCGAGCAGCCCATGGTCTTCACCGCCGCCGAGAACCCAGGCCATCGGGTCGGCCCCCAACCGATCCGACGCCGGCAGCAGCGGGGCGGCCAGCTCCTTCAGGGCGGCGGCGTCCAGGTTCAGCACCGCGCGGCTGGCGGCCGCCATGCGGTTTCCGTCCCGGACCAGGCCGTCCGAGATGTCCATCATGGCGGACGCCCCCGCCTCACGGGCCAGCGGTCCGGCGGCGAGCGGCGGCTGCGGCCTGCACTGGGTGTCCAGGAGGGAACGCTGCCCGGCAGTCAGGGCGCCCACCGGGACGTCCGACTCCAGCAGCGCCAGCCCGGCGGCGGCCCGGCCTACCGTTCCCGCCAGGGCCACGGTGTCCCCCGGCCGGGCCCCGGAGCGCAGGACGGGCTCCTTGCCGTCAAGGGTCCCCAGGATCGCCACGCTGACCGCCAGTTCGCGGCCGCGGCCGAGGTCGCCGCCGGCCACCGCGCAGGCCGGAGCCCCCAGCCCCCTGATGCCGGCCACGAGGCCGTCCGCGAAATCCTCCACCCAGGAGACGAGGGTCTCCGGCGGCATGGTCAGGCTCACCACAACGGATGTGGCCCGGGCGCCCATGGCGTTGATGTCGCTGAGGTTTTGCGCCGCGGCCTTCCAGCCGACGTCGTACCCGGTGGTCCGGTAGCCGTTGTTCCATTCGAGCCGGAAATCCTGGTCCGCCACCTGGGTGTCGATGCTCACCACGGTCCGTCCGTCCGGTGCGGCGACAATCGCGGCGTCGTCCCCCGGCCCCAGCAGCAAGTACGACGCCGCCGCCGGGGCGCCATCGGGCTGCGGGATCGTCAGCCGCGGGAAGATGCGCCCCAGCAGCTGGGACTCCGAGAGACGGGCAACGGTCAGTGCGACGTCCGCGGGCACGGCGTCGGAGACAGGAGTTTCAGGCACAGTTTCAGGCACAGCCCTACGCTACCGCGAGGCCCGACACCTGTTTGGCGAGAGCGACGTAAACTCTTAGCCGTGCCTTCTTCCGTCGCCGCTGTGAATACAGCCACCCGCAGGGTGGTCGCCTTCGCCGTCGGGGGCATCTTGCTCTGGCTGCTCATTGCGGTTCAACTGTTCGTCAACGTGGATCCGCTCAGCGTGCGCCGGACGGACGCCATCATCATGCTGGGCGGCGCGGCCACCGAACGCCTGCCAGTGGCCCGCCAGATCCAGGCCGAATTTCACATCCCTGTCCTGGTAATCTCGCACACGGACACGTTCGGCAACCGTGCTGCGGATGAGGCGTGCAATGCAGCAGTCTTTCCGAACCCGTCTGTCATCTGTTTCAGGCCCCCCAACCTGGACACTCGTGGAGAAGCGCGGGCCGTCTCCCGTCTGATCGAGGCCAACGGCTGGAAGTCCGTCACCGTAGTGACCTCCAGCTACCACGTCACCCGTGCGGGCCGCCTGATCGGGCAGTGCACGACGGCGGACGTACAGATGGTCGCCTCGCATCCGGACCTGGATCTGGGCCAGTGGATCCGACGCTTCGTCATCGAAACGGGCGGCCTGATCGATGTGTCGCTGCGGCCGGAATGCGCCACGGACCGCAACTGATCCGACGCTCCCGACCCGCGGACGGACTGGGCCTGGTCCGGCACAGCCGCCCTCATAGCTCGTCGCTGAACTCGCGGAGCCTCTCGTGCGCCGGCGCGGGGTGGAAGCCCGCGGCGGTGATCCGGGTCAGATCCAGCACGCTGCTCTCCGGCCGGGGTGAAAATGTTTTTCCGCGGAAATATTCGGCGGTGGTGACCCCGGTGACGGCGTCCCGGGGATTTCCCTGCAGTTCGTACACATCGGCCGCGATGTCTGCCCAAGACTGCGGTTCCCCTGTGTTGCTGAGGTTGTAGGTGCCGTAGGGGGCGCCCGTCTCGAGCAGGTGCCGGATTCCCGCGGCGATGTCCTGGGTGAAGCTCAGGCGCCCAATCTGATCGTTGACCACCGACACTTCGATGCCGCGGGCAGCGAGGGAGGCCATGGTGCGGACAAAGTTGTTGCCGTCGCCAATGACCCAGCTGGTGCGCACAATGTAGTGGCGGGGCACCACGCTGACGACGGCGTCGCCCGCGGCTTTGGTCTGGCCGTAGACGCCGAGCGGCGCCACCGGCTCCGATTCATCGTGCGTGGCGCGCGTGCCGTCGAAGACATAGTCCGAGGACACGTGCACCAGGGTGAGGTCGTGTTCGACGGCGGTGCGGGCCAGCCGCGCCACGGCCGTGACGTTGACTGCCCAGGCGGCCGCGCGGCCCTCGGCCGACTCGGCGGCATCCACGGCGGTGTAGGCCGCGGCGTTGATGATCGTGGAGTAGTTCTTCCAGTTCCGTACGGCGAAGGCGTCCTCGCTGCCGAGGTCAAACTCGTCCCGGCCGGCAAACTCAACGGACGGGTCGCCGTCGTACTGCCGGCGCAGCGCCTTGCCGAGCTGGCCGTTGGCGCCGACCACGAGGACCTTCTTCGGCGGCATCGGCGTGACGTCCGCCAGGCGCGGGTGCGCCTTGTCCTTGTCCGAGAGCTCGGCCTGGCCCAGCGGCACCGGCCAGCCGATGGCCGCGGTCTCGTCGGCGAGGTTCAGGAACGTGTACTGGCCCTGGGCGTCGGCGGACCAGTGGTCGTTGACGAGGTAGGTGTAGGCGGTGTTGTCCTCCAGCGTCTGGAAGGCGTTCCCCACCCCGCGGGGAATGAAGATGGCCTGGCTGGGGTCCATCTCGGCGGTGAACACGGCGCCGAAGGTCGGGCCTTCGCGCAGGTCCACCCAGGCGCCGAAAATCCTGCCGGTGGCCACCGAGATGAACTTGTCCCACGGCTCGGCATGGATGCCGCGGGTGGTGCCGGCGGATTCGTTGAACGAGATGTTGTTCTGCACCGGACGGAAGTCGGGCAGGCCAAGCGCCACCATCTTTTCCCGCTGCCAGTTCTCCTTGAACCAGCCCCGGTTGTCACCGTGGACCGGAAGGTCGTAGAGGACGACGCCGGGGATCGGGGTTTCGTGCGCTGAGAGCTTCTTCGAGAACTCGATCGACATAATCTACTGGCCTTGTTCCTTGTACTTCGCTTCCGTGGCCGCCTTCTGGGGCCGCCACCAGTCCTCGTTGTTCCGGTACCAGGCGATGGTGTCATCGATGCCGGCCTCGAAGTTGGAGAACTGCGGCGCCCAGCCGAGTTCGTCGCGAAGCTTGGAGGAATCGATGGCGTACCGCAGGTCGTGGCCGGGCCGGTCCACCACGTGATCGTACGCGTCCGGCACCTCCCCCATGTGCTTGAGGATCAGCTCGACGACGTCCTTGTTGTTTTTCTCGCCGTCGGCGCCGATCAGGTAGGTCTCCCCGATCCGGCCCCCGGCGATGATCGCCAGGACAGCGGACGAGTGGTCGTTGGCGTGGATCCAGTCGCGGACGTTCTCGCCCTTGCCGTACAGCTTGGGGCGGATGCCGTCGATCACGTTGGTGATCTGGCGCGGGATGAATTTCTCCACGTGCTGGTACGGGCCGTAGTTGTTGGAGCAGTTGCTGATGGTCGCCTGCAGGCCGAAGGACCGCACCCAGGCTCGGACCAGCAGGTCCGAGCCCGCTTTGGTGGAGGAATACGGGCTGGAGGGGTTGTAGGGCGTGCTCTCGGTGAACCGCTCCGGGTCATCGAGCTCGAGGTCGCCGTAGACCTCGTCGGTGGAGATGTGGTGGAAACGCTTGTTGTGCTTCCGCGCGGCCTCGATCAGGGTGTAGGTCCCGATGATGTTGGTGTCCAGGAACGGGCGGGGATCGTGCAGCGAGTTGTCGTTGTGGGATTCCGCCGCGTAGTGAACCACGACGTCGGCCTGCGCCACCAGGACATCAACCACCGCGGCGTCGCAGATGTCTCCCTGCACGAACCGGAAGCGCTCTTCCGGCAGGCCTTTAAGTGACTCCAGGTTTCCCGCGTAACTGAGCTTGTCCAGCACCGTGACATGGCCGTCGGTGTTTTCCATTACATAGTGGACAAAGTTCGAGCCGATGAAGCCGGCGCCACCCGTGACGAGAAGTCGCTGCATGACTCAGACCCTACCGGTTGCGGTTGCTTGGATAAACATAAAGGATGTGCCCATGCGCGGAATCATTCTTGCCGGGGGAACCGGTTCACGGCTGCATCCCATTACGTTTGGCATCAGCAAACAACTGGTCCCGGTTTATGACAAACCGATGATCTACTATCCGCTGTCCACCCTCATCCTGGCCGGAATCAGGGACATCTTGATTATCACGGCCCCGCAGGATACCGACCCGTTCCGCCGTCTGCTGGGGGACGGCTCGCAGTTTGGGGTTTCCATCACCTACAAAGTCCAGCCGTCCCCGGACGGGCTCGCCCAGGCCTTCATCCTGGGCCAGGAACATGTCGGCAACGATTCGGTGGCCCTTGTCCTCGGTGACAACATCTTCTATGGCCCCGGAATGGGAACCCAACTCGGGCAATACACAGACGTTGACGGAGGCTCAGTTTTTGGTTATTGGGTGCAGAATCCGGGGGCTTACGGCGTCGTTGAGTTCGACGGTTCCGGCCGCGTGCTGACGCTGGAAGAGAAGCCCCCGACGCCAAAGAGCAACTACGCGGTCCCCGGCCTTTACTTTTACGACAATGACGTCGTCGGCATTGCCCGCGAACTGAAACCCTCTCCCCGCGGCGAACTCGAAATCACGGATGTGAATAAGGCGTATCTGGCCTTGGATAAGCTTCACGTCGAGATCCTCCCTCGCGGCACAGCCTGGCTGGACACAGGGACGTTCGACGATCTCAACGACGCATCAAATTTCGTCCGCACGGTCCAGAAACGCCAAGGGTTGATCATCGGTGCACCGGAGGAAATCTCGTGGCGCTTGGGCTTCCTCTCTGATGACGAACTGCGGGCCAGGGCCGAGCCCCTCTTGAAGAGCGGCTACGGTTCCTACTTATTGGGCCTGCTCGAGTCGTAGCCCGCATGGTTCATGAGTGGAGCACAGGTTCCGGCCGACCCGAATGCAGATTCAGCACGCGGGGATGTAAGAATTGAGACTGGCCCGGTAGACGTCGTCGACCAAGCCGGCGACTTTACGAGCGAGGAGGACTGACGTTGAAGGATGACGCCGAGCAAAGTCCCCCGCTAGTTGCAGCCCCGCGGCACTTGCGCCGGCGCCGCCTGCACGGCGACATTCCCGATATGCTCTTGGTCCCAGACGCCGAGCCCCTACCGCTGCCAGCCGCCCGCGCACCGCGTGAACCGAAGACGCAGGAGCAAGAAAGCGATCGGCCAGCGCCGGCCAAGCGGGCCGCCGACCTGGACCACGACGACGAGGAAATGGCTTACCGCCGCAAGCGTCTGACGGCTCTGCTTGCCGTCGTATTCGTCGTAGTCAGCGTCCCGGCCCTCATCATCGCCTTGCTGCTGCTGGGTTGACGCGGCCCTGCCAGCTTTTACCCACCTCAACCAACTCTTCTGGGGGATAGTCCATGCACACCATCATGCCAATCTTCGGGACCAGACCGGAGGCCATCAAGATGGCCCCGATCGTCAGTGCTCTGCACGAGGCCCCACACTTCCGCTGCATCGTGACGGTCACAGGGCAGCACCGCGAGATGCTGGACCAGGTCAACGAACTGTTCGGCATTGTTCCGGACCATGACCTCAACATCCTGCAGCAGGGGCAGTCCCTGTCCGCCATTATGACGCGCACCATCGACGGCCTGGAGACACTCTTTGCCGAGTCGAGGCCGGACGCCGTCGTCGTCCAGGGCGACACCACGACGTCCACGGCCGCCGCCATCGCAGCGTTCTACCACGGCATCCCCGTGGTGCACGTCGAGGCCGGGCTCCGCAGCGGAGACCTGCTCTCGCCCTTTCCGGAAGAAGCCAACCGCAAGATCACCAGCCAGATCGTGCGGCTGCATTTGGCTCCCACCTCCACCAGCAGGGAAAACCTGCTGAGGGAAGGCGTCAGCCCGGAGGACATCGTCGTGACCGGCAACACGGTGATTGACGCCCTTCTGGCCACGGTGGACAAGCGGCTCCCCTTCACGGACCCCAGACTGGAAGAGCTGGCAACCAGCGGCCGCCGAATCCTGCTGGTTACCACGCACCGTCGCGAAAACCAGGGCGAATCCATGCGCAGCGTGGGACGGGCGTTGGCCCGGATCGCCGACGCCGAGCCGGATCTCGTGATTGTCCTGCCCGCCCACAAGAACCCGGTGGTTCGCGAGGCCGTGCTGCCGTCGCTGGACGGCAAACCCAACGTGCTGGTCACTGAACCGCTGGCCTATGGCGAGTTCACCCGCCTGCTGTCCGCTGCCCACGTGGTGTTGACGGATTCGGGCGGAGTCCAGGAGGAAGCCCCTAGCCTGGGCAAGCCTGTCCTGGTGATGCGGGAAAACACCGAGCGGCCCGAGGCGGTAGTCGCGGGGACGGTGCTGCTGATCGGCACCGACGAAGAGCGGATTGTTGCCGAAGTGAACCGCCTGCTGCACGATTCCGCGCACTTTGCTGCAATGGCAAACGCCGTCAATCCGTACGGGGACGGTAAGGCCGCCGCGCGCACGGTCGCAGCGATCGAAGAACTGGTAGGCGTAGGGACCCGGATTCGCGAATTCGACGGCGCATAGGCGCTGGTAGAATTCACTGACGATCTGGTCCGGTCCAAAGCCAGCCCTAAGTTGAGTGAAGACCTCATTTTGAGCAGCGCAGAGCAGGGCAAGATGCAATTATCACGACGTGACGCAATTCGCTGGGCAACAAGTGCCGCGATAGGGGCCACTGTTCTGGGACTGTCCGAGTCCACGGGCTTGTTGGTGCCTGGCGCCCCGGGCGCCAGGCCGGCGCAGCTTGACCTAGATTCAACGCTGACAACTTTGGACGCCTCAGTCACTTTCGGACCCCTGCGCGAGCAGCGTCTGCCGTACCGCCGGCTCGCACGCGGGCCGGCTATTCAGACAGTCGTACGGGAAGAGTTATCGACCCGGAACAGCACCTCGAACACCCAACGCACAGCTCTGGCGTCTTTCGGCCATTTGACCGACACCCATGTGCTCGACGCAGCCAATCCGGGTCGGCTGACGTTTCTTTGGCAGTACTATGACTTCTCGGATGAATTTCCCAGTTCAACGAGATTTCGGCCACAAGATCTTTTTACCGTCCACGTATTGGACGCCACAATTCGGAAACTTAACGCCGTCCGACGCGGCCCCATTTGTGAACGACCCCTGGACTGTCTGGTGGCTACAGGCGACCTTACCAACGCTTATGCGGTCAGTGAACTGGCGGCAGCGATCGGTGTGTTCAAAGGCCTTGAGGTTTCCTCGCACCCGGGCGGCGGCTACCAGGGAGTCCAGGACGATGGCCCGGCCCCCTTGCAGCTGTCCAAGAGCATCTGGCATCCCGAACCCGAAACTTCATTGATACCCCCGGACGACTGGAAAACGCTTCATGGTTACCCCACGGTTCCCGGGCTCCTCGCAGCTGCAGTCAAGCCGGTAGCAGCGGAAGGGGCAAATGTCCCATGGCACATCGGCTTCGGCAATCACGATGAATCAGGACGGTCGTTCCTGTCGCCAAAGGACGAATTCGTCGACACTGTCCGAGTCAGCAGCCGGCTTCCGATCCGGCTGCCTCATGGCATGGACACCTCGGACTTCTGGAAAATAGTCGACGGCGCAAGTGACAGCGAACGCAGGAACCTCATAAAGTCGATGCCTTCCCGGCCGGTGCGCGCGTCCACGCTTCGCCGTCCGTTCAGCAAGGCGGAGTTTTTTGATGCCTTGCCGGCGGATGCCGCCCAGACCCGGTCCGCCCCTGGCCGAAGCTCCAGTGAGGCGCCTTACTACACATTCGAGATCTCACCAGATGTTATGGGTATCATGCTGAACACCGCGAGACCCAATGGGAGCATCAAAGCCGAGCTGGACGCGCCCCAGGCGGAGTGGCTGGAAGATCAACTTCGGCATGTATCCCAGAAGTTCTACAGTGCAAAGGGCAAACTCACCAAGTCTGATGCCAAAGATCGCCTTGTAATCTTGTTCAGCCATCATCCGTTGTCCTCCTTTGAGAAGGATGAGCGCTCCTCCACCAGCGGACCGCAGCCGTTGAACCGTTCCGCTGTCGTAGAGCTCATCTCCCGTTTTCCCAACGTGGTCGCCTGGATGAACGGCCATATACATAGGCACAGGATTACCCCTCACAAGTCGCAATACGAAACCGGCGGATTCTGGGAAATCACGACCGCGTCCCTCATCGACTATCCGCAACAATCAAGGATCATTGAACTCTTGGACAACGGCGACGGGACACTGTCGATCGCGGGCACGTTGATCGACCATTCAGCACCAGAGTCGGTCACGCATGAAGGAACCCAGACTGCCCCGTCCCTGGCGGCGCTGAGCCTCGAACTCTCCGGCAACCGCCCAGGACTTGACCGCGAGAGAATGCTGGGACAGGACATCGACCAAAACGTCGAGTTGATATTGCGGAAACCTTTTTAGCGCCGGCACCCGCACCCGCCGGCCAGCCGACCGGGATGCGGACTTCAAAGCCCGCGTTGCCGACCCGGCCGACGCGGGCACCAACTGAAAGTTAACGCACCGCCAACATTCGGTAACGAGCGTCATTGGGCGTCCCGTGACTGAACCCTTATGCTTGGACGCGGGGGAAGCGCCCTCTGGCCCGTGCATACGGTTCCGGGGCGATCTCTAGCGATGCAATGGCTCGCCGCTCCCGCCACCCGGATCGCTCTAGAAGAGGAAAAGACACATGAAAGTTCAGGCCGTAATCCTTGCAGCCGGAATGGGTACGCGGCTGGCGCGCCCACACCCGAAGCCCATGACAGAGCTTAGTGACGGACGCACCATCATGCACCAGCAGGTCCACAACCTGCAGAAAGCATTCGGCAAGGGGCTCCGCCTCACTATTGCTGTCGGCTTCAAGCTCGAAATGATCCTCGAACACGTGCCGAACGCGTCGTTTGTGTACAACGAGAACTTTGACCAGACCAACACTTCCAAGAGCCTCCTGAAGGCAATCCGGAATTCGGCCAAGGGCGGCGTTCTGTGGATGAACGGCGACGTCGTGTTTGACCCCGACATTCTTCAGATGCTGGCGCCCTACATCAAGCGCGATGAGTCTTTCATTACCGTTGATGTGTCTTCGGTTTCCGATGAAGAAGTCAAGTACATCACCGACGCAGACGGCAACATTTTGGAGCTCTCCAAGACAGTGCCAGCCAACGTTGCCCAGGGCGAGGCTGTTGGAATTAACTACGTCAGCTCGAAGGACAAGAAGAAGTTCCTGAAGCGGCTTATCGAAGTCGACGACCAGGACTACTTCGAGGGCGCCATTGAACTGACCATCAAGCAGGACGACGTCAAGTGGACCCCGGTGGACATCAGCGAGTTCTACGCCGTTGAGGTTGACTTCCCGGACGACTTGGTCCGGGCAAACGCCAGCATCTGAACCCGTTGATCTAACCACCCTTCGCATCGAAGGTGCCGCGAGACCGACCTGAGCCGTGTGGCTGGCATCTCCAGCCACACGGCGGGTAGAGAATGACCGACCCCCTCCCCCAAGAACTGTCACTGCTGGAAAACGCACTGCTGGAAAACGCAACGGAGATGCAATGAGTACCTGGGAAGCTGCGTTTGCTGCCGCCCGCCAGTTTGAGATCAACGACGATTGGCCGGCCGCGCTCGAAGGATACCGCGACCTGTATCACAACGGGCACGGTGGAGACAGTGCTGTCGTCTTCCACTACAGCGTTGCCCAGCTGCAGCTCGGCGCCCTGCAAGAGGCCCACGCGCTCCTCGCAGAGGCCGTCTCCATGGAGCCAGCCAACGACGACTGGCGGGAACGCCTCACGCTTCTGCGGAGCAACCCGGGGGTAACTGTCGTCGACGTGAAATCCAGCCCGGATCTGGCACCGCCCAAGTCGGGAGCACCCGAACGAACTGAGGAAGCCAACGGCAACCCGGCGGTCCCCCTACCGGACAGTACGGCAGTTGATCACTCGGCTCTCGCAGCCGAACATAAACGTTCCGGTCACCGCTGGCTGGAGATCCAAGCGCTGGAGGCCGGACTCGAACTGCACGGCGCAAGCGCAGCATGGCACATTCGGCTCGGCGAGGCGCGCGAGGCCATGAACCGGTACGAGCAAGCAGCCGAAGCCTATGCCGCGGCCAACCGTCTGGACCCGAGTGCGGCGGAGATTCACTTCAAGGAGGGATCCTGCAGACAACGCGGAGGGAATCCCGAGGCGGCGAACGCTCCGTTTGCCAAGGCGGCGGCAATGGACGAGAAGCTCAATGCAGCCTCGTTCGGTGTGGGCGTTTTTTACCAGCAGTTCGGAGCCTGGACTGAGGCCTCCCTTGCATATACCCGCGAACTTAGCAGTCAGCCCCACAATGCGACGCTTGCATACCGGGCGGCACACGCGCTCGAAAGGTGTTACGAATGGGAGGCGTCGGCGGAAATGTACCGTCGGGCAACGGCCATGAGTCCCAACGAGACTTCGTGGCACTTTCGGCGTGGCTTCGTGTATGAACGCCTGGAGCGTTGGGCTGATGCTGCGGACGCGTATGCATTTGGCCTCGCGTCAAGTTCGAAACCGTCCGCCTACTGGGCCTACCGGCGCGGGTTCGTGCTCGAACGCTTGGAACGGTATGAAGAGGCTTGCGCGGCTCATTGGCTGGGTGGGCCTGCGCCCGTTGACAGCATCGCGGCTTCAAACGGTGCTGCATCAACAGCGTCAGACTACGCTGAAAAATACGTTGACGACGCACTCCAAGCTGCTCTAAGAAATCCGGCGCCGCAAGCGAGCATGGAAGTGGCCGACAAAGCGTTCTCTCTGGGTCTCTATAGCCAGGCGGCGGATGCGTATCAAGCAGCCATAGATCGCAGCAACGAAATCCGTTCGGGCTGGTTTTACCGGCTGGGCCAGTCCCTGACGCTCACTCACGAGTTCAAGTCGGCGGCGGCAAGCTTCCGTATGGGCAGAGTGTTCGATCACGCCCATGGGGTGGACACAACGGGCTACCGCAAAGACAAAGCCCTTCTCGACGTCATGTACTACACATCCTGGCGGGAAAGTCTGCCGCTAAGGGAAAACGTTGTTCTTTACGAGAGCTTCCACGGCGAGTCCATCAGCTGCAACCCCTTGGCGATCTTCGAAGAACTAATACGACGCCGGGAATTTGATGGCTACCTCCACGTGTGGGTCGCCAATGACAAGACCTTTATCCCGCACAGCGTAAACACGCACCCAAACGTGGCCATAATCAGGCGCAACACTGCCGGATACAGGCGCCACCTTGCCACAGCAAAATACCTGATTAACAACGTCACGTTCCCGGCTTACTTCGCCGCACGGCCCGGACAGCAATACCTGAACACCTGGCACGGCACGCCTTTGAAAACCCTCGGCAAAGACATCGGAACTGGCTTTCTAGAGCACAAGAACGTGGCCCGCAACTTCCTGCACGCCACCCACCTCATAGCCGCGAATCAATTTACCGCTGACGTCCTGACGCGGCGCTACGATGTGGACACCATAATGTCCGGGCGCGTTGCGGTTACCGGCTACCMGCGAGTCGACCGAACACTCAACGCCTCGGTGCCAGCGCGCATCGGCTTGCGGCGGGCGCTCGGAATCCCCGCATCCGATATGCGGCCGGTGGTCCTTTACGCCCCCACATGGCGCGGAGGTTTGAGCACGACACATTTCGATATGGAGCGGCTGACCTCCGATCTCACAACGCTCGCAAACCTGGATTGCAACGTAGTTTTTCGGGCGCACCACAGGACACAGGAGCTTCTGGCCGGAGCAGACCTGAGCGTAACTATAGTTCCCGATAGCATCGAGACGAATGAACTCCTCGCGGCCGTAGACCTACTGATCACTGACTATTCGAGCATTGTTTTTGACTTCCTGCCCACCGGGAAACCCGTGGCGTTGTACACCTACGACCTCGATGAGTATCAGAACGAACGGGGCCTGTACATAGATCCGAGCTCAATAGGCATCCCCACAGCGAACACCATCGACGAACTTGTCAAGATCGTTGCTGAGCAGCTAGCCAATGATGATCAAACTAACCTCCACGCGGACCTGGTCGAGGAGTATTGCCCGCAAGAAGACGGAAGGGCATCCGCACGCGTTGTGGACTTCTTCTTCTTCGGCGATGATACGCATATATTGACGAGTTACGCCCCGGCGAAAAAGTCACTCCTTTTCCATCACAGTTTTATTCCAAACGGAATCACGTCGTCCCTGCTCAACCTTCTGAACTACATCGACCCTGAGGAATACGACGTTACGGTGGTGGTACCGGTAGACGACACTGCAGCGCATCCGGAGAGAGTTGAACAATTCGAAAAAGTCCCTCCCCATGTAAGGGTCATAGGAAGGGTCGGGCGTCAGCTTTTTACGCCCGAGGAGAAATGGGTTGTGGACCGTCTTAATAAACACCGCACTTTGGCGAATGATTCGCAGATGAAAATTTATCGACGAACGTTTGCTCGGGAATTCACGAGAATATTTGGACCGCACAAATTTGATTCTGTAATTGAATTTGAGGGATATTCCACATTCTGGACTGCGCTTATGAGCTCGGCTCCCAAACCTTCGCGGCGGATTGCATTTTTGCACAATGATATGAGAAGCGAATGGCTGGGGCGCTTCCCGCACCTTGAATCGATTTTCCGCATTTACCCCTCCTTTGATGCCCTCGTCTCCGTCTCTGAGGTCATAAGCGAAGAAAACCGCGACCACCTGGGTTCATTTTTGGCTCTGCCTGACCATAAATTCGTGCATGCTGTGAACCAAATTAACCCGACCAAGACACTCGAGTTGGCCGACGAGGATTTGGACCAAGACTTGCTTGATTGGTTCTCACCCGACTTCAGAACCTTCATCACCATGGGACGAATGTCGCCGGAAAAAGATCATGAGAAGTTAATCCGCGCTTTTCATGAATTCCGGAAGACGGACCCGACCGGTCGCCTGGTGGTCCTTGGGGATGGACCACTCAGGCAATCTCTCGAAATGCTGATAGCTGATCTTGATCTTTCAGCGAACGTCTTGTTGGCTGGCCTGCGAAACAACCCTTTCCCGGCTCTTGCCCGCGCGGATTGCTTCGTGCTGTCCTCAAACCATGAGGGTCAGCCCATGGTGCTCCTGGAAGCCCTCACGCTCAAGAAGCCCATAGTGTCCACGGACATCATCGGGGCGAGGTACGTTCTTCAAGACGGATACGGGCTACTTGTTGAGAATTCAGTGGAGGGCGTCCACAAAGGCCTGCAACAGTACGTTGAGGGCCGTGTACCCAGGCGAGTCTTCAATATTTCGAAATATCAGCAGATGGCGCACGCCCAGTTCGTGCAGTCTGCGCTCCCCGGCGAATCCGACAACGCCGCTATTCCCGGTAGCGCCCGTTCCGCTCTCTCATCTTCGTAGTGCCTCGCATTCGATAGCTGATGGCCATCGCTGGACCATCATGGTCCCCACACCATAGCCGAGGAACAAACACATCCGACCAATCGGAAACTCCTGCCGATGGTACCCATTAAAAGCAAGATCCTGCCGATTTACCGGGAAAATCCTGCCGATTTACCGGGAAGATCCTGCCGATCGTACCCATTATCGGGTTGTAGGATTAGGGACTGTCTGAGCCGCTGTGGTACTGGCGGCTGACCGGCAACAACCTGCCCAGAACATCCGCCGCGGGGGCGAAGGGTGTCCTGCACAAAAAAATACGCTTCTATGGAAGGTCTCAGATGTTGACGCGTTTGCGCACAGGAAGACGCACGGGATCGGGCGCTGCAGCGATTCTCCTGACACTAATGCTTGTTTTCGGCATGGGAACACCGAGTGCCATCGCCGCTACGGCACCTCCGACCGGGCTGAAGACCACGTCGCAGACCACGTCCACTTACTTGAGCATGTCCTGGAACCCGGTGACCGGCGCGGTCGGATATCGGCTCATGTATTCGACCGCGTCGGATATGAGTGCGCCGTTCTACCGCAACATCGCGTCCGGCACCACCGGTGGCTACGGGGGCTTGACGCCGTCAACCACCTACTACGTGAAGATCAAGGCCTTGGACTCAGCCGGCGCAGACCTCACCGCATATTCAGCGGCCGTGATGGCCAAAACCCTCCCGCCCGCGCCCGCCCCCCCGACCGGCCTCAAAGCGATTTCCCAGACCTCCAGCTACTTGACCATGGGTTGGAACGCTGTTTCCGGCGCGGTTGGTTACCGGCTCATGTATTCAACCGCGTCAGACATGGGGGCTCCTTTTTATCGAAATGTCGCGTCAGGTCTCACCGCAGGCTACGGGGGGTTGAAGCCGTCAACGACCTACTACGTCAAGATCAAAGCCTTGAACGCAGCTGGAGCGGACCTCACCGCATATTCAGCCGCTGTGACGGCGAAAACCCTGGTGGCCGCGCCCGCTCCCCCGGCAGGACTGAAGTCCACGGTCCAAAGCACTACGACCTTGACTTTCGCCTGGGGAGTCGTTGCCAACGCCCCCCAGTATCGGCTGGCATGGAGCAGTAGGGCTGACATGGGTTCGCCGGGCTACCTGACCACCTCAGGCCCGTCAGGCGAGGTTCGTGGCTTGTCACCCGCAACGCCGTATTATGCGCAGGTCCGTGCGCTCTCAGCAACCGGATCCGCTATCACGTCATACTCGGCCGTGGTGAAGGCAACAACGGCAGCAGTGCCCGTGATGCCGGCAATCGCTCATCCCCTGTCCGTTGCGACGTACAACATTCACTGCGAAAAATGTCATGACGGCATGCCGGAGGAAAAGACTTGGGCGGACCGGCGGGGCGGCATAGTGCAGAACATCGTCGCCAAAATGCCGGACGTCCTTGGCGTTCAGGAGGCGTCACAGTCATGGATTGATGGCGACACCAGACCGGGCGGTTATACGCAATTTGAAGATCTCCGAGATCGGCTCACAGCCGCGGGCGGAGCTTACAAACTTATCAACGCGAACCGAAACAACTGTGTGGACTCAACGCGTCCGACGAACTGCGTCTACGCCGACAGAGGCGCATCTGGCGGAACGAAGATTTTCTATAATTCCAAGACGGTCAAGCCGATCCGGTCAGGTTCCACGGAGCTCCCTGGAGCCACGGGAGGTGACGGCGCGCGTTACGTAGCATGGGCTGAGGTGGTGCAAATTCCCACAGGCAAGCACGTGTTCTTTGCCGACACTCATCTGGAGACCGGAAAGGACGCTGCGTCCAACACCCTGCGCAAGCAGCAGGCCCAGACCGTTACGGACACCATTAGGACCCAAAACCCTAACGGCCTGCCGGTTGTTCTTGTCGGCGATATGAACTCAAACAAGTGGACGGACCCTTCCAACGGCCCCTACGACGTTGTCACGAGCACGGGGCTCGTCGATCCCTTGGGCAACACTTATAAGAGCTGGTACCCAAGTGGCGCAGCGACCGCCGAAATGGTTGTCAACCGGCGCGTCAACAGCTGGAACGGATTTGAACGAGCGGCCAGACAGGGCGCGGCCGGAACCAGCGGTTCATACATCGATTACATCTTCACGTCAAAAATGAGGGTCTCGTACTACGAAAACGTTGCCAAAATCGACGCACTGGGAAACTATGTGGGGACGATTCCCTCGGATCACAACATGCAGTTTGCGACCGTCGGTCTGCCTTAGCCTTGAAGGTTTAGGGTGTAGCAGCAAATCACGCAGAAGCCCGGCTGGGTATACCAGTCGGGCTTTTGCGTTGCCGGCAATAAACTTCCTGGGCGAAGTGATGTGGACATGGCCAGGAATGACGCAATGGATCTGCCGGCGATTTGGGGACTGCGCCGCAGTATGCGGCGGCCCTCAATGCAGTTATGCAGGACTCAGGCACGTTTAACTGCAGCGCAGAACCGCGGGGCGGACTCCGAGGCGATGATCCTCTTTGCGGAGCTCGTTCGTCTTTATACCTTCATGGTCATAGAGAACCGCTGTGGCCCAGCGGTTCTCTATCATCCGTAGGACGGCCTGACACGGTGGACATCCAGCCCTGTCTCCAGGTATCAGGCCCGAAGCGCCTTGCTGTGGAGGCCGCCCCCGCGCGCAAGGACGCCCTCAATGCAGGATTCTGCAGATACTCGATCATCGAATTCGCGAGTGCTTCGATATCGCCATGCGGGACCAGCAGTCCGTTGTGACCATGCTGGACAATATCCCGCGGGCCGTAGACGACGTCGTACGAAATCACCGGAGTGCCGCAGGCGAAACTCTCCGTAAGCACCAGTCCGAATCCCTCATAACGGGACGTCAGGACCGAACAGTCAGCTGTGGCAAATTGATTGAGGGGCTCAGTGGTGTGGCCTTCGAGGGTGACTATACCGTCAAGCTTGCACTCGGAGATGACTTTTCGAAGAGCTGCCTCAGCGGACCCGATTCCGAAAATCTTGTATCTGGCTTCCGGGAATGCGCTATGCACCTTAGCGAAGGCCCTTATGGCGTGGTCAACTTGCTTGTCGTCAGTAAGTCGGGCGACGGTAACGAAGGTCTGCTCCACCCGGTTCAGGGTGCGCTGCAAAGCGGCCCCCTGATCCAATGGAGCCGCGTGCGGGACAACCGTCGTTCGCTCTGGGGGGCAACCGGTGTCCTTGATGAAGTCGCGCCGCTGTGTATCAGTGAAAAAGACGAACAGTCCAACGTTGTCGATGAACTCTACGTGGTGCTTCATCCATTGCTTCAAGCCGTCGGCATTGTCCCGATTGTTCTTGTAGTGCGTGGTATGGATTGAAGCCACATGAAAGACGCCCGGAGAGGCGATTGCCAGCGCGAAGCTAGTCCGGGGCTCGTCGCTGAAGACAACCGCCGGCCCGAATTCGTCCAGCTTCTCGGCCAGCCAGGCGCTGTTGGCCCAGCGCATATCGTTGTGGAGTACAGGGTCCCCGGACGTGTGCTCGACGGTTCGGTATTCATATCCGCCCGGGTTGACCCACGTTGAAATATACGCGCATTCGTCCACTCCAACGTAGGTCCTAAAGCGGACATTTCCTTCGTCGTCAAAATAGTCCCGCTTTGCAATGGCTCCGCCCGGCCAGCCCGTATCACGGTAGATCCGGAGCCAAGGCCGGTCGTCGTCGTGTCTATCGACATGGCGCAGCTCCCCGTTAGCCGCTCTGCCGACCAGACCAACGAACGCACCCGAAGCGAAATATCGTCGAAGGCTCCAAGAGGCCGCGTTTTCAGATACCGACTGGAATGCTGGGCTCGACTCCCACTCTGGATGCTCAAATACCATTCTTTGGCGTGACTCGCGGGTACGGCGACGGAGATCCTGATGGAAGCTGACGAGTTCGGCATGCGCAGGAAGCGACCCGTCCCTCTTCAGTTCGTCGAAGAGCTCTTCAACGTCCGACTGAAAGGCCACGGTGACAAGGATCGCGCGCCTTCCCTCGGAGACTGCACGGAAGCGGTCAAATACAGCTCTGGTCAGGCCTCCACGATTCCTGCCCAAGCTGTCGAGGACCTGGACGATCACTGTGTCGCTCGGGCCTACGTCTTCACTCCAACTTGTCATAAGCGCCATCTTATTCTGCGATGAAGGTATTCCAGTGATCGGCTCAGCTGCGCTCCCGCGCCAGGCAACGGGCGACCCAAGGAGGCGGACTGCAAACGCGCGGACGCCCCAAGGACGCATTGCTCGCTCAGCGAGCCCTCGGCATCGCTCCACCGATCCGCAGTTGGTCCTCATTGACTATCGGGGCGGCTGCCGCCTGACTCTGAATGAGGGCCACGTGATCGGGCGTCGAGAAGATCGCTGCACTCCGCGCCCTGTCCACGTTTAAGGCCCAAGGTTTTCCCATGCTGCCCTCCCTACAGTCTGTCTTGCCAGGGGGAATTGCAGCAGGGGGGCTAAAATGGAACGTTCGGCGACAGGCCGGAAGCAGGGCAGGAACGTCCGCCACGGGTTCTGGGGGCCGCCCTCCGACCGGGCCTTAGACTCCGGCAGAAATTCAGGTCCCAACTCTGAAATTCTGCCGGCAACGCCGGCGGTGATACATGCGTCGTTCCGTCTGCCGCGGCCTGCGATCCTGCTGGCGGTGCGTACCGACATACGCCGGGTGTCCTTACTTCTGATCGGATCATTGCTGATCACGGCTCTCGTGGCACTCGTTCTGCACGTGCCGTCGGGGGCGACCGGATCGCACATTCACAGTGCGGTGCCGCCGGCCGCGGCAGAGGCGACTCTGGACGGCTTGTCGGGCGTGGACGGACCTCACATTCACAATGCCGCGCTGCCGGCCGCCGCGACGGAGGCCGCTCCGCTTCCCTTGTCACGGACCGGCTGGACCGCTTCGGCCAGCGACGAGGAAACCACCCGCGTGAACGGCCAAGCCAGCAACGTGCTGGACGGAAGCGCCACCACCATGTGGCACAGCCGCTGGTACCCGGCGCCGGCTACGCCATTGCCGCACACCATCACGATCGACACCAAGGCGGCGCGAAGCATCGGGGGGCTTCGCTATCTCCCGCGTTCTGACGGCAAGAACGGGCGGGTCGGCAGCTTCGAGATCCGGGTCAGCACCAACGGGACCACCTGGAGCGCCCCGGTGGCCCGCGGAACCTTGCCGGATAGCGGCACGGAGAAGACGGTGAGCTTCATTTCAGTCAGCGCCCGCTATGTCCGGCTGATTGCCACTTCCGAGGCCGGCAACCGCGGTCCGTGGAGCAGCGCCGCCGAGATCAACCTGCTCGCCGGGCAGACAGTAACTCCCACCAGTGTTCTGCCCCGGACCGGCTGGACGGCTTCGGCCAGCGACGAAGAGGTCATCCGGGCCAACGGCAGGGCCAGCAATGTACTGGACGGCAGTGCCACGACGATCTGGCACAGCAGGTGGTCGCCGGCGCCCGCAGCACCGCTGCCGCACACCATCACGATCGACACGAAGGCGGCGCGAAGCATCGGGGGACTCCGCTATCTCCCGCGTTCTGACGGCAAGAACGGGTGGATCGGCAAATACTCGATCGGGGTCAGCTCAGACGGTATCGTCTGGCGTGCGGTAGCCAGCGGGACGTGGCCGGACACCATTGAGGAGAAGACGGTGACCTTCCCCACGGTCGATGCCCGCTATGTCCGGCTGACCGCAACCACCGAGGCCGGCAACCGCGGTCCATGGAGCAGCGCCGCCGAGATCAATCTCCTCGGCCCGTCGCGAGGTTCCTGGGGTCCGACCATCAACTTCCCGCTCGTTCCGGTCGCGGCTGCAGTGCTGCCGGGCAACAAGCTGCTGACGTGGTCGGCCTATTCCCCTATCGCTTACGGCGGCAGCAATGGCTACACGCAGACATCCATCCTGGACCTCACCACCGGTGTGGTGAGCCCGGCCACGGTTGTCAACACCGGTCACGACATGTTCTGCCCCGGGATCTCGATGCTGGCGGACGGCAGGATCATGATCAGCGGCGGCGCCAACAGCTCGAAGACCACCATTTACAACCCGAAGACTAACACTTGGACCTCGGGGCCGGATATGAAGATCGCCCGCGGCTACCAAAGCAACGTGACCACCTCCACCGGTGAGGTGTTCACCATCGGGGGATCGTGGTCAGGCGGCATCGGCGGCAAGAACGGCGAAATATGGTCCGCTGCAGGCGGCTGGCGAACTTTGCCGAATGTACCCGTTGACAGCATCCTGACAGCCGATCCCCGGGGCGGGTATCGTTCCGACAATCACCCTTGGCTGTTTGCCACCTCGGGTGGCCGGGTTTTCCAAGCCGGGCCGAGCCGCCAGATGAACTGGATCACTACTAGCGGCGATGGAAGCATCACCTCGGCCGGTCTGCGGTCGGACAGCCCTGACGCGATGAACGCCGACGCCGTGATGTACGACATCGGAAAGATCCTGACCGTGGGCGGGGCAACCGCCTACGATAATGGCATAGCTACGGCACGGGCCTACACCATCGACATCAACAAGACCGCCACTGTGTCCCGGACTGCGGACATGGCATTCACCCGGTCGTTCGCGAGCGGCGTTGCATTACCCGACGGCCAGGTGTTCGTGGTCGGCGGCCAGCCCAATCCCGTGGTGTTCACCGACACCGACGCCAGGATGTCTCCGGAAATCTGGAACCCGGCAACTGGAAAGTGGACGACGCTGGCCCCGATGGCCATTCCCCGGACCTACCACAGCGTGGCGACGCTTCTTTCTGACGGCCGGGTTTTCGTCGGCGGCGGCGGCCTGTGCAACGGCTGCACCACCAATCATCTGGACGGAGAGATCTTCACACCGCCCTATCTGCTCAATGCCGACGGCAGCGCCCGCACCAGGCCGACGATTGCGACCGCACCGGCTACCGCCGCGGCCGGCAGCACGATTTCAGTCACCACTAAAACGCCGATCAGCAAGTTTTCCCTGATGCGGATGAGCACTGTAACCCATACGGTGAACACCGACCAGCGGCGGATCCCGGTGACCGCGACGGCAGTGTCCGGCAACACCGCGACGCTGAAGTTGCCGGCGGATCGCGGCGTGCTGGTCCCCGGCACGTATATGCTCTTCGCATTGGACGGCAACGGGGTCCCCAGCGTCGCCTCGACCATCTTGATCAGCTGATCACGACGACTGAGTATGTCAACGTGTTTCAGGATCACTGAGACGGCCTGATCCAAAACCACGCACGACCCTGTTGGCCTGAGTGCTGGACCTTGCCACATCAGGAGGCGACGGCGCAGTGGGCCAGGGCTTCCGCGGTTCGAGCAGACCCTGAACGAACTGCCATACTCTGACAATGGCCGTTTACTTTGAGTGCACGACACGGACGGGCACGCCCCAATCGGAACTGTTTGACCGTGCCCGGAGTATCGACGCCCACAAGGAATCGATGGCGCACTCTCGTGAAGAGGCGGTTGCCGGCGTCACGTCCGGGCTCATCTCTTTGGGTGAGGAGGTCACATGGCGAGCTTGGCACTTCGGCGTTCCGCTCCATATGACGAGCCGGATCACCGAGATGGAGTCCCCGAACTATTTTGTGGATGAGCAGGTTAAAGGTCCGTTTCGGCGGTTCCGGCACGTCCATGAGTTCAGTCAGGATCTGGCGGGCACCACGATGATTGATCGGATCGAGTTCGCGGCACCGTTCGGGCCCATAGGGCGTCTGGTGGAGAGGCTGGTGCTGGCCCGTTACCTCCAAAAGCTAATCGAGAGGCGGAATCGGCACCTTACCGAGGATCCCACGCGCGGATAGTTCGCATCAGTAGTCCAACGACACCCGGCTGGCCTCCGGTTTGTTGGGCGATGGTGTGAGCGAGTCGGTGGGAGTCTGTCCCGGTTTCGATGATGGCTCCATTGAACGTAAGCCTGTCCACGATTGCGGCGCACAACCTGGGGTCGGTGAAGGTCTTTGTCCAGCCGGAGAATGATTCGTTGCTTACGATGTGGCGATGGAGTTCTTCTCTTCGCGTTCGGTGAGGACCTGGAAGAGGAGTTCGGCGCCGCGGCGGTCCAGTTCCATATAGCCGAGTTCGTCGATGCAGAGCAGGTCGACGCGCCCGTAGCGGGCGATGGTTTTGGCCAGCATCTTTTCGTCGGCGGCTTCTACAAGTTTCGTTCACGGGCCAGGTCGCCAGGGCGTATTTCACCCGGTACCCCTGCTCCGCCGCGGCGGTGCCGAGGCCGATGAGCATTTGGGATTTTCCAGTCCCGGAGTCCCCGATGAGGCACAGTGGTGCACCTTTGCGGATCCAGTCCCCGGTCGCAAGGCTTTGAAAAGTGGCGGGTTTGATGTTCGGGTTCGCGTCGAAATCGTCCCCCAGCCATTTGTCCCGGGAAAAGTTGGCGGCTTTGACGCGGCGGATGGAGGAGCGCCGGTCCCGGCCATCACACTCGGCCAGCAGCAACTCGGCCAGGAACCCCTGGTAGCTCAGTTGTTCCTTCCCCGCAACGGTAAGCGCTTCATCGAGCACCGCCCGGACGGTGCGCAGTCGACGGCAGGCCTGGTCCACGGCCGCGCCAGCGGCCTTTTCGGTCAGGCCGCGCCGCCGGCGCAGGGTCGGGGTGAGGAACACCACGACCTCGGACGCCTCGTTGAACGCCTCGATGTGACCTTCCAGGAAAGCCTCCTGAGCCTGCGTTGGGTAGATCCGGTGGATCGCTTTGCCGGAGTGCGAGAGCCGCAAAACGAACATATGGCACTTGGTCTTCACCCCATTCAGGGTGCCCCAGACTTCACCGAAGTCCGCCTCGGCATCCGCGCCCGGCGCGTGTTCCTGCGGGACAAACGCTTCCACCCGGCGGCCGGCCTCGACATCGATCTGCGGCCGTCGGACCCGCACGTAGTCTCGCACCGTCGAATACGACAGATCGGCCGCTGGTGGTCCTGACTCAAACCGTCGCAAGCAACCGGCGAGTAGTGGGTGGTCCTGGTTCAAGCCGTCACACCGGTCCTGAATCAAACTGCCATATTCAGACGGCAGTCCGCCTCAGCCGGTTGGCTGATGCCGCAGAACAGCGCCTTAGCCGATCACTGGCACACGCTGGGAGCCGCACTGTGCCTCTCTGAAGTGCCATCTGCTGCTGAGATTACAGCGGAGACCCTCTGATTACGCCAACGCGTCCCTCGACTCTGCCGAAAAACGATCCACGATAGAATTCAGAGTCGAACACCCATAGAACCTAATCAAAGGCGAATCTTCTTAAGATGAACAAGGAAACAACGAAGGAAGTCCTTCCCTCGAGGGCCGAGCTTCGCGCCGCCAAATGGACAGGCGCCCGGACGTTCACGGTTAGATTTTGGGCCTACCTGCTGCCGGAAACATCGAAGTCTGCGAGCGTGGACATTGAGCTCTGGCTTCAGGACGAGGAAGGACGACGCACGGATGCATTAGTGCGCCGATACACGGAGCCTGCCGCCAACGAAGGGAGCTCCAATACTTCAGTTGATGTTTCAACTTGTGCCTTTGAGGCAGTATTCGACTTCGACTGCCATCTTGCCGCCGCTTCTGCGCGAGGAAGCGTGCTGACGGCTCACATGGCCATATCTGATGGTCGTCAGAGCCACGAATCGAAATTTACTGATCGTTACAGGTGGGGATCGGCCGGCGCGCTGGAGGCTTGCAGCTTCGAAAATGGCGTACAGGTCGTCCCAAGTTGGACCGCAAACGGACTGCAATTCAAGGTTGTGGAACGTATTGCTGTCGCCCATGCAGTCTCATTTGTCGGAGACGAACTTCGACTCTGGGTCAAAAGCAGCGGACTCTTCACCCCGGATCTCGCCGTGCTGAAAGATGATTCAGAGCGTGAGGCTCAGCCGTCATTCTTCAACCGGGAGGGAAGCTGGGTTGAAGTCGCTTTCAACATCGCGGATCTGCCGGAGTTTGCGGCGGAAACCCAGGAAAGTTGGCGAGTCTATCTCCAGCAGGACGATAAACGCAGGCTCGCGCATTCGGACCACATCCCCGCGCAGGCGAGTCCGCGGGAGGATGGATTCGTTCTAACTACCGGTCCGAGCGGCGTCCTGAGGTTGGACCGCTACCGGCACAATATCGAGGCGTCCGCCATCGATTTTTATCCCCTTCCCAGCCCGCACCTCACGGTTTCGGGATCGTACGCGGGCGACGAGTCGAGGCCTGTAGCACTCTCCCTCGACGGGCAACGAACCGGCGTTCCGGGAGTACTCGTTACCAACAAGGCCGGTCGTTTTATCTTTTCGGTTCCGCTTGTCAGGCCGGCGGAATCCGGCACCGCTCCCGTCCCCTCGGGGGGGTACCGGGTGTCTGTCCACTTCGAGGACGAGTCTTACGAGCGTTTACGCCCGGCGAAGTCGCTTACCGCCGGGCTGTACAAGGCCGCCTATTCTGACAGCCTCAACATTCGTTTGGAGCGTTCTCCTGCCAACGAAGTTTACGTGAATGTTAGTCCGCCGCTCTTGCCCGAAGAGTTGGGTGCATTCAACCAGCGGAAAATAAGAGTTGCAACCAAAAAAGTATCCGACCTTAGGGAGGACAGCTTTTACTTTGAAAGCTGGTTCGGAAAGAACTTCTCCGATAGTCCCCTGGCTCTCTTCAAGGAGGCCAGTCGACGGCTTCCCGACGCGAAACTTTACGTCGGTGTGGCAGATCTGTCCGTGGCACTGCCCGAGGGCGCCATACCGGTAGTACGGAACAGCCGCAAATCATGGATGGCGCTTGCCGAATCCAAATTTGTCATCACGAACTGCTGGGTGCCGGATCGGTTTGAGCGGCACCCGGAACAGATCCTTGTGCAAACGTGGCACGGGACTCCGTTGAAACTCCTTGGCCTGGACCGGCCAGGCTCCAGGGAAAAAGCGGGTCGAGTATCCAAAATCGAGCGGGAAGCCAACGACTGGAGCCTGCTGATTTCCCAAAACCCCCACAGCACGGAGGTCTTTCGGCAGGCGTACGCCTACGCCGGCGAAATCATCGAGTCGGGCTATCCGCGCAACGACGCGCTGTTCGAAAGTGACGACCTCGGTCGTCAAGTCCGTGAGTCACTGAATATCCCCGCCGGTAATAGAGTCGTCCTCTATGCACCGACATGGAGGGAAGACAGTGCCGGCACGCCTGACCTCATCCAGGCGGGCGCCATGGCCGAGGCGCTGGGTCCGGACTTCACAGTCCTGCTACGCGGTCATTCAGTCAGCCTGCGGAGAGGCCAGAACGTTGATGCCGCGGGCGTCATCGATGTCACTTCGTTTAATGACCCTTCCGGTCTCATGGCAGCTGCCGACGTCCTGGTGACCGACTATTCATCCATCATGTTCGACTTCACTGTCACTGGGAAACCGATAATTTTCTATGTTCCGGACTGGGACGAATACACAGGATCGGGCCGGGGAGTGTACTTCGACTTGGCGGACAAAGCCCCCGGTCCCCTCTGCCACACCCGCGAAGAAGTGATTGCGGCCCTGCAGGACCTCCCTGAGTCCGACAAGCTGTACCACGAGGCCTACGCAGCCTGGCGCAAAGAATTCAATCCCTGGGACAATCCCAAGTCCTCCGTGGCGGTATTTTCCCGCATCCTCGAACTTCGAGACACCCCCGCAAAGGGCTGAGGCCGTCAAGGCAGTTGTCCGCACAAAAAGAGCGGCTAACGGATCGCCATCCGTTAGCCGCTCTTTTGTCATCGGCTCGATGTCATCGGGTCAGTGCAACATCCGCTCCGACGATGCTCTCGAACTTGGCTATGGCGCCGGCGACGTACTGGTCTGCATCGAATTGGGCTTGAGGTACCTCCCCTGCCAGGTAGGCGCGCATGCCTTCGACGAGGCCTCCCACCGTGTTCGCCACCAGCAGTCCGTGTTCCCCGTCCGGACCTGCGAGGACGCCTCGTGAACCGTCAATGTCTGTCGCGACGATCGGCATGCCGAGAACCATGGCTTCCAAGAGGACCATAGGCTGACCCTCATGGTTAGACGAGAGGATGAAACAGTCGCTTCTTCGCAAGATGGCGAATGGATTGTCCTGCATTCCGGCAAATAGGACGGAGCCCTCCAGGCCAAGCTCGCTGGACAATCTCCGCAACTCCCCGGCCAGTACCCCATCACCGATCATGATGAGGCGCGTATCCGGTGACTCGTCAACGATTTGCTTGAAGGCCCGCAGCAGCTTGGCGTGGTCCTTTTCCGGGGAGAGGCGCGCACTTATCGTGAAGACCTTGCCAGGGCCCGACATCCAATCAGCCAGGGCGGAGTCCACAGGTTCGGCGGCCCGGGCGAGGATCCGCTCCGGGATCACGACGTTGGGCGTATAGCCAAATTTCTCGTTCGGGATACCGAAGCTGTCCGACAACTTTGTGGCGTTGACGTCGCTGAGCGCCTTCGAAACGGAAACCACTCCGTCAAACTCGCGGTAAAGGGCAAACATTTCACGCAAGTACGGATACTTGGAACTGGACTCGGCCAGCATGTCGTTGTGCAGGAAGATCTCACTCTTGTTCGTTCCGTGGCGGCCGCCGAGCAGGATCGAGGCCATAAAGGGTGAGTAACCGTCAAATTCCACGAGGGCATCGAAGGCAGACTTGCCGAACAGCCGACGGAATTCGCGGCTGTACGCCTGGAAATATAGCTGCTTTTGCTCTTCTGTTGAAAAGCTGTTCAACCTTTTGAAGGTTGAAATTATCCACCGCTCCTCCACGGAAGCGACGTGGCGACCCACCCTGCCAACCGTGCGGACGTTACCGGGAAGTGACGTGAAAGCGGCATGCCGCTGGGGATCGTTTGAGACCCCCGCCGCATCAATGAGCAACGTCAAGGCATGGTGTTCCGGGTCCAGCGCCTGAAGCAGGTTCAGCAAGGAAGCCGTCATGCCATTCGGGTTCATGCCGTGCCTGAAAAGCAGGGAACTTTCCTTCTTCGGCAGCAAGACATCGTGGCTGGTGTCCCCCTCAAAGAAGAAGGCGACTGCCCTCGCTGCAGCATTTCCGTCCTCGGCCGGCGTGAAGCGTTTTTGGTTCGCCGCATACGTGGGATGGACCTGTTCGGAGGCTAGTCCGTTCCGCACGCCAGCCAAAACTTGTTCGACCGTGCGGCACACTGCACCGGGGAGGCTGCCCATATCAAAGTAGAGTCCCCGTTCCGCCGAATATTCGTCGAGGTCCGGGACATAGAACACCACGGGGCGCCCAGTGGACATGTAGTCGAAAACGACGCTCGAGTAGTCGGTAACCAGCACGTCAACAACGGACAGCAGATCATTTGTGGTGAGATTCCGCGGTACAACGGCGATCGGCTGTTCACCGCCGATCAGGAGGTCCTCGGTGTAGTGGTGGGCACGCACCACCAGGTGGAAGTCCTTGGCCGAAGCGAGTGCCTCGATGTCCCGAGTCATTGCCTCCGCGTCGAGAACCTTTGCGTCCATGCTGCCCCGCCAAGTGGGGGCGTACAGAACAATTGGCTTGGGATCCTTGGGATCTATCCCAAGCTCGCGGGAAACTGCCTCGCGGCTGGCAGCAGAAGATCGTACCGTTTTGTCGATACGGGGATATCCGGTGAGCGCCACGCGACCGCTGAAGAGCTGATCCACGCCGAATGCCCGGGTGAGCACATCTGTCGTGTGTTCGTTCGAACTGAGAAGATGTGTGGCCTGAAGCAGATTGCGGGTGACGTTGGCATGCTCGAGGGCAGCCCCCTCCACGTCGGTTCCCATTTTCTTCAAAGGCGTGCCGTGCCAGGTATTCAAATATGACTGGCCGTCTTTGCGGATGAAGTAAGACGGAAAGGTTGAGTTGTTGATGAGATACTCGGCCGTGGCCAAGTACCGCAGATACAAATCAGACTGCTTGACCACAATGCGAACATTTTCGCGTCCGAGGATGCTGGCGGGCAATGAGACGTCCCGATCTGCGACGGTCCAGATATGCGTGAAGTCGGAATATTTCGGATCATCAATAATTTTTTCAAATATAGACAGAGGATTGCAATCGATGGACCCGCCCAGGTTGCTCTCGTAGAGAATTGTATTCTTGGCTACAGGCCGTGTCTCGTAATACTCGACGTATTCAATAACGGTCTTAACCGCGGCAGTCTTGGAATACCCCTGCTCATTTACTCCATACGGTCGCGCGAATATCCGACTCATTCGGAAGGCGTCACAGGCCTCCTCGGCGTCGCCTGCCTTCGCGAGGGCGTGGCCCAGCCGGTTATACCAAGCAGGTTTGTGGTCATTGCTGCGAAGCACAGCCTGGTGATAGAGCTCAGCTGCACCCCGCCAGTCCCCGAGTTTTTCGGCATCCATGCCCACGTCAAAAAACGAATTTGCGTCCAGCTTGGTTCTTATAGAGCTGGCGAGTTGCCTCACGAGTCGTTGAAGCCGGTCCTTCACCTCTGTGGCTTGCGACTCAATTGAATCGTCGAATATTTGATCGAGTGGCGTCAGCTTCGCCGCCGCGATATAAGATTCAATGGCTTCCTGGAAGCGGCCCGCTTCGTGGAGAACATAAGCCCGCCGAAATAGCCAATAAGGCTTTTGAGTTTCACTTGCTTGGATTGCGGCCCCGTACGATTCCGCTGCCGCTTGCAGATCCTGCTGGCGCTCCTGGACGAATCCGAGCCGGTAATGCCAATAGGCTTCATCCGGTTTCAAGGCTACCGCAGCCTGGTACGAAGATTCCGCGTCGGACCATTTGTAGCCCCGGTCGCAGGCAAATCCATGACGGTAATGCAGTTCCGAATCCAACGGCCGGTACTTAAGCTGTTCCAGATACGCGCCGGCAGCACTGTTCCAGTCCTTTAGGTCTTCAAAGAAGACTCCATGCCCGAATCGTGCCGCATTGAGTTCGCGATCAGCCGCCACCGCGCGGCTGAACCATTCTTGCGCAGCGGCGCGGTCAGCCCCGTCTGCGTGCGCGCGGCCGGTACTAAACAACAGCCGCGCATCATCAGGCCGCAATTGCAGTGCGAGCTCGAAGAGTTCGGCCGCCTCTGAGAAGCGTTCCATTTCAAAGTAGGCTTGGGCAAGCTTGATCAGCCAATCCGCGTCTTGCCGGTGGAGCGCCAGGCCGTCCTCCAGCGCCTCGATCTCCTGCCACCGGGCAGCACCTTTGCCTAGCAGTTTTCCCAAACCCTTATGGAATTTGGCATTGCGCGGGTCGAGATGAATAGCCGAGCGCAGGGATTCCTGCGCTGCAACCTTTTCGCCCAATGACTGTTCACACTGGGCTTTCCGGTAGAACCACTCGGCCCGGTGAGGGTCCAGTCCGGTAGCCGAAGTGTAGGAGTGCAGCGCCTCTGTCCACAATTTCAGACGTTCCTGGATAAACCCGAGGCGGTAGTGCCAAGCGGCGTTTTTTGGATCCAGCTTAACGGCACTGGAGACATACTCATGGGCAAGGTCCAAGTTTTCCAGCCGGAAGTAAGCGTGACCGAGCTTGAAGGCGACCTTGGCGTTGGTAGATTCCCCCTGGTCCCAGAGCCTCTGATAGACGGAGGCGGCCGATTTCCAGTTGCCGCGCTTTTCGAGCTCGCGGCCGCCCCAGTAGCCGATTTGCCAACCAATCATCAATATCCTCCATGTTAAAAGAACCGCCGAGCAGACGCGCTGCCGGCCCTGTCCATCCCTAAAGCTTACGGTGCCAACAGGGCAGACCCACGGTTCACCCTTGAAAGGCCCCAGTTATAGCGGGCCAAATTTTGCCCACGACCCTGCCGGCGGCTCCGCCGTCATCCTGTGCCGCGTAAGTCGCCTTGAAGTGCCGGTATGCGGCGTCATCAGATGGCATACCTGACGCGATAGCTTCACAGAGTTGGTCTGTGTCTGAACATAACGGGCCTGGAGCCATTGCCTCCCAGTTCAGGTAAAATCCGCGAATCTCATCCCGGTACTGACTGAGATCGGGCACCAGGAAATACATTGGCTTGTCGGTCACGCAATAGTCGAAAGAAATCGACGAATAGTCTGTCACGAGCAGGTCCGAAGCCAGGATCAGATCGTTGATTTCCGGATACATCGAAACGTCGATCAGGTTGGAGCCAACTTGGGTGGACGAGGCGGCGACGACATTGTGGTGCCCACGAATGAGGAACACGTAGTTTGAGCCGAGGTTCGACAATGCCCTGGCGAAATCCAAATGGGCCACCAGGGTATGGTGCTCTGATCCATCTTTGGCATTGTCGCGCCACGTAGGGGCATAGAGAACCGCTATTTGCTCTGGAGTTATCCCCAGATCCTGCCGGACTCGTTCGGACCGGCGTTCCGAGTCCGGCGCAGCCAGAGCATCGTTGCGTGGGTAGCCGAGCGTCAGGACCTCTCCCCCGTACCCAAAGGCCTCGGGTAGGACGTCGGCCGCAAACCCGTTTTGTGCGAGCAGGACGTCCCACGTCCTGGCTTCCCGTTCCATGAGCATTCGATAGGAGGCCGAGAGATACCGGCTGGGAGCGTGCCGAGCCAGCTTTTTCAGCGGTGTGCCGTGCCAGGTCTGCACGTACCGCTGCCCTTCGGATTTCCTGAAGAACGACGGGAAGTTGTTGTTATTGACAAGTATCCTGGAGGTCTTGAGCCTGACGAACCAATCGCGGGAGCCACGGAGAACCGGGACCGCGTACTCGGGATACTCCACGGAAAAATCGTTGATAGACCAGTAAATGGGCACGTTGGCGGACTTTGCATGCAGTGCGTCCGAGATGGCGCGTGGACTGTCGGTGCAGCTCTTACCAGCGAAGCTCTCGAAGAAGACGGCGTCAGTGAGTGTGTCGGGGCCTGTCCTCATGGCGTACTCATCGCGGAGCCGCCGTTGGTTGTATTTCCCGCGCTCCCAGAGTTTTAGCGGCGGTGCGATCCCCACGGCACAGGCTCCGGATGCGGTTTGAAACACTCTGACCGTGGCGTGCGCAAAGCCGTGTTCCAGGGGAAGAACGCCCGTCCATCGATCATCGGTCTTGACCGGCAGGGACGACTGATTGAGGCTGTCTCCCCCACTTACAAAACGCAGCGTGTAGGCGCCGGAGATTGGCGCAGCGGTCTCCCTGCCCCATGTGGCCTGTTTCAGGGAGAATGTAAACACCCGGGCGTCCGGGCGGCGGTCCTCCACTGACGTCGGACGCACTGTATTCCGTGCCGTTACCAGGGCGACGTCAAACGTCGCCAACCCGGACGCCACTGGACGCGGGACCCGGACGCAGACACTGAACTCGTCCCGCTCTTCATCAAAGGTGACGTCAGTGACCACGGGTTGCCGCAGGGAGGGGCCGCTGACAACGTCTTTGGTGTCCCGGAGCGGAGGACTCACGATGTGCCGGCGTTCAAAGACTTCCTGGGCAACAGCCAACCTGACGACAACTTCGATGGGTGCCGTGACGACTTCGCCGATGAGCTCGGCACCGACGCGACAAGTGAAAGCCGCGCCCGTGTGGCTGGCATGCGGATCGCCGGCAAGCACGTCCAGGTGCGGATCCTGCACGCGGTCGACCCCCACGTCCCGGAGCTTCCCGGCGCCGTCCGTAATCAAGACGCTGATCTCGCCGGGGTAAATTGCCGAATCGAGTCCCGACAGATAGAAGTGCCCGCCCAACATGACGGCGCCGTCCTTTGCCCACCCCACGCCGCGGACGTGCGAATCCGGCGTCAACGCTGCCGAGGGGAATTCCAGCAGCTCGTCGGAGTCGGCCGTGGTCAGCGAGGGGAGGTATTCAAGCCGAGCAAGAAATCGATTGTTGCGAATGTGGGTCTCGAACCCGGTGCCGTTTTCGAACCGATATATAAGTACCATTTCGAAGTCATCGCGGGCTCCTTGCGCTGCCAGGCTGCACAGGATTTGCTCGTGCGGCCCGATGTTCTTCAGCACGGCCGCAGAAAGTTCGCTCTCCAGGCTCCGCACAGACGACAGTATTTTTGCCAGGCCAGCGTGAAGTGCGTTCCAGTAGTCGTCACCGGCGTACGGCACCTGTTCGAAGTAAGGCACGAGGTCCGATCCGAGAACTCTCGTAAACCATGCTAGGAGGGCATCCGGTCCGCTTTCGGCCACCAGCAGCTGGCTGACGGAATCCACAACGCAGAGGCGGTCTTCCAGGTCCCCAATGGAGTGCTTGTTCTGGGTAATGGAGGATCCGTCGTGACGGATCCTCCAGTGGTAGACGGTGTCCGGGATGATGTCGAATGTCCGGGCCCGCGCGTAGGCCCGGGCCGAGGTTTCCTGATCCTCGTACAGGACATCCTCCGGAATCGGCCCGACTGCCGAATCCCAAAAATCCTTGCGAAACATCTTGTTCCACAGGAAGACGTCCGACAGGATGTCGGGGTAGTCAGACAGGCTGATTGCATCCCGAGGGAGGGCGTGGAGCTTGTCCATCATCGTCACTCGTGATCGCTTTCGTCCCAGCAGCCGGTCGGAGGAGCCCACGACAAACTGGGACGACGTCTCGTGCAGCTTCGCGATCATGGCCCCATAGGCGCCAGGGGCCACCAGGTCGTCGGAATCTGCAAAGGTGATGAACCTGCCAGTAGCTTTTTCGAGGCCCGCGTTTCGGGCGCGGCCGTTTCCACCGTGGACAACATCAAGAATGTGGATCCTTCGGTCGCGGCGGGCGAAATCCTCGGCAATTGCCCGTGAACCATCTGTGGAGCCATCATCGATGACGATGATCTCCAGGTGCGTGTAGCTTTGCGCGACGATGCTTGCAAGGCAGTCGGCCAGGTAGGGCTCGACATTGAATACGGGCACTATCACTGACAGCCGCCCCAGACGCTTGTGACGGCCCCTGACCAGACGGTGAAGCCGCGACTTGTCAGCCGGATGCATTGCCCCGGTGAGGCGGGCTATTACGCGTCGAAACCGGCGAGTCTGCTGGAATCGGAGCGATCCTCCCATGCCAGAGGAATTCATCGCAGTCCGTCGCCTATCTTCATCGCTCAGCGCCAAAAACCGCGGGTGTCGATGATTTGCTTGCCTTCAAGGCTGGCCGGCTCCACCTCGCGGAATTTGTCGTGATCCACCAGAAGCACCACCACCTGGGCAGCCTCGATGGCCTTGTCCGTCTCCACGTGACGGACGTTGGGAAGCACGGCCAGCACCTGGGGCAGATGATCCTTGTGCGGTGCCGCGACGAGAATCTCGGCATCCGGATGTTGCACGGCCACACGTCGGACGATCTCCACGGCTGGGGACTCACGGACGTCGTCGATATTTGCCTTAAAGGCCAGGCCCAGACAGGCAATCGTCGGGCTGCTGATGTCCCTGACCGCCTTTTGGACCTGTTCCACAATGTAGCCGGGCTTGCCGTCATTGACTTCGCGGGCGGTCCGGATCAGGGTGGAATTTTCGGGATCGGCAGCAACGATGAACCACGGATCCACGGCGATGCAGTGGCCGCCTACCCCAGGGCCCGGCTGAAGGATGTTGACGCGGGGATGATGGTTTGCCAAGCGGATGAGCTCCCACACATCGATATCGAGGTTGTCGCTGATAACTGACAGCTCGTTCGCAAAGGCTATGTTGACGTCCCGGTAGGCGTTCTCGACGAGCTTGGACATCTCGGCCGTGGCGGCGTCGGTTAGATGGATTTCGCCCTGGCAGAACACCGCATATAGCGCGGCGGCAGCCTCTGCAGCCTCAGAGGTAAGGCCGCCCACCACGCGGTCGTTGGTGACCAATTCAATCATGATCCGGCCTGGCAGCACCCTTTCAGGGCAGTGTGCCATGAGCAGTTTCGGCTTGCCGTCGTTGCCGTCCAGGCTGAGGTCCGGCCGCAGTCCCAGGATCAGCTCGGCAAGCCGGGCCGTGCTGCCGGGAGGGGACGTCGACTCGAGGATCACCAGTTCGCCGCCAGCCAGTTTCGGGGCGATAGCGCGGGCAGCAGCGGCAATGTAGGACATGTCGGCGGACTTGTCTGCCATGAACGGGGTGGGCACAGCCACAATGTAGGCATCCGCGGCGGGGGTTTCGAGCTGAGCCCGGAGCCGGCCCTGGCTGACGGCGCCAGCAACGTGGACACCCAGATCAGGCTCCACAAAGGGCACGTCGCCGTTGTTGACGGCTTTCACGGTGCCGGGATTGACGTCGACTCCGATCACATCGAGTCCGTTGGTGGCCAGGATGGCAGCCGTGGGCAGCCCTATATAGCCCAGTCCAACGACGGCGACTGTCCTGATGGGGGCCTCGGTCTCGGCAGACTTAGATGTCAACATGTTCATTTAACTTTCCATAGAATTTCAGGTCTCCGGATGCCAGCAGTTCTGCGTCCTCCACCTGCCACGTGTGCCCGTCACCGGTACGGACCTGGAAGTAGTTGAAGCGGTCCGCCGAGTAAATGATCCTACCGGCGGCATGCGCAGCACGCAGAAATCCCGTGTCCTCGCCGACTGTGACGTCCAGGAAGGGGTGGTCGGTGAAGACTTCCCTGCGGGCCATGATTGTTGGCCCCATGACGAAGTCGGTGAACCGGTGTTCCCTGGCCGCGAACCGCAGGATGGCGGCGTTCGCCGTCTCAAGGTGCATGTAATGGGCCTGTTTCCCAACGACATCTGCCCCCGAGTAGGCCAAGGCGTGAAGCTGGTCACTCAGATAGTGCGGGCCGTAGTGGTCGTCGTCGTCCATCTTTGTCAGGACCTGCCCGCTGGCCGCGGCGACGCACCGGTTCAGGCATTCCCCCAGTGACACGTCCCGCGGTGCCTCAAGGAGCACGACGTTGTGCAACCCGGACGTTTCGGACAGCTCCGCCAAGCGTTCTGCGGAGAGCTGGAAGCCGTGGGTGAGCAGCACCAGTTCCGGTTCTACGCCGCGCTGTCCGGCCAGGGTCCGGAAAACATTTTCCAGGTTTTGGGGCCGGATGGTCGGCAACAGCACCGACAGGGACGGTTGTGCAACGGTCGTCGCATTTCCCGGCAGGGCGTGCTCCAACACCGTCGCGGCCCGGTGGGCATAGGTGTGGTGCGCCCAGATGGTCCGCTGGGCCAAATGGGCCGTGCGGTCGTTCAGTTCCGGATTGGAAACCAGAGCCCGTGTGAGGTGCTCCGCGTCCTTGCGGCTGGCGGCCACGGGCACGGCTGCAGCCGTAAAGAACGCTCCCACGGCCTGGCTGGGCGCAGTGATGACCGGAGTACCGGATGCCGAGATTTCAAAGATGCGCCGGGCACACATGCTGGGCGAGTCCACAACCGAATTTACGTTGAGGAAAACCTTGTAGGCCTTGTAGGCGGACAGGGTCTGGGCATAAGTCAGCGAACCGACGACGCGCGAGTCCAGCGGCGTTGGGAACTGGTACTCGGGATTGCCGCCAAGCTGACGCGAGAATATCTCCAGCCCCGTCCGCATCCGGGTGGACGCGTCCAACGCGCCGCCCAGGAGAAAGTCCATCTGGGCACGGCGTTCGGGATACTTATGGGCAAAGTACATTCCCGCGAAGGCAACATCACGCTGGTGCCGGCCATGCCCGGGACGCACGGGATTGTGAATCGCGGGCTGAGCCGCAAACGGAAGAACCGCCACACTTTCATGCCCGAGATCAACGGTGTACTGGGCTATGCGGCCCGCATCAGAGGTGAAGACGTGGTCAAAGAGCCGGGCAGCGGGCAGGAAATCCTCGTAATGCGGCGGGTCTTCCTTGTTCCAGAAAACCGTGGGGATTCCTTGCTCCCGGCACCACTGGACCAGCTCCCGGAACTCGTCACTGGGTCCGTTGGGGCCGGTCAGCTTGCCACGCCACAGCCCACCGTTACCGGCCCAGGCCGACTCGACAAACAGGAGGTCAACGGCTCCGGACGCCAGGACGCTGCGCCAGGTGTGGGGGTGCACGGCGCTGGTGGCCCACTCGTAGCCGAAGGCCAAGGCGGAAAAGTCGTCCAGGATCACTGCGGCCCGGACGTCGGGCCGGGACGGTTGGTGCTGTGGGAGGGCGGCCGGAATCAGCGAGAGCCGGCGTTTGCGCCCCCGCCCCGTCCAGGCCGCTTCCACGCCCTGAACGTTGCGGGGCGCGGCGAAGCCCTGTTCGGTCCGCTCACGGGACCGCCAGGTCTTGTACTGTGCCAAACCGCCTCTGCGCAAATGCCACAGGCCTTTCCGGAGCTCTCGGAGGCCCGGCATCAGCCTCGGCTCCGACGTGAGGACCGCCCACGGACCTCGGTGGCCACAAGGTTCGCTTTGGCGTCGTCGAGAATCCTGGCGGCTGAAATGTTGTTGCCCTTTGACAGGTGCCGGGTGAAGTCCTGATAGGCCTTGATGGCGATTTCCGGCTCACCGTCCATGATGAGGTCGCCCTTGTCCAGCCAGATCACGCGCGTGCACATGGACTTGATCGTGTCCAGGCTGTGGCTGACCAGGAAGACGCAACCTGCCTGCTCGCGGAGCTCGTCCATCCGCAATTTGCTGCGGTCACCAAACTGGGCATCACCGGTGTTGAGCGCCTCATCCACCAGGAGAATCTCGGGATCGACGCTCGCGGCGATGGCAAACCGGAGGCGTGACGCCATGCCCGAAGAATAAGACTTCATCGGTAAGTGAATGGACTTCTCGAGTCCGGACAGTTCGACAATACTGTTGTACTTCTCGTCTACCTCGGCCCGGCTCATGCCCATGGCAAGGCACCCAAGGATGACATTCTGGTCCCCCGACAGGTCTTGGACCAAGGCTGCGTTAACGCCGAGCATGATCGGCGTGCTGGAGGCATACACGGCCCCGGACGTCGGCTTGGATTGGCCGCTGATGATCTTCATGAGCGTGCTTTTCCCGGATCCGTTTCGGCCGATGATGCCGACGGATTCACCGCGTTCCACCACCAGGGAGAGCTCATTCAGGGCCTGTACGGTGACCATGTTGGGCTTGTTGACGGCGCGGCGCAGGAACCGGGGCTTGGTCGTGTCGGGCTCCGCGTCGGACGACGCACTTGAGGCGACGCGATAGCGCATCCGTACGCTGTCCACCACTACGCAGGGATGTCCCTCGATGAAGATTTCCTTCTCACCCGCGTCCATAGGATTCCTCCCCCTTCCAGAAGTAGACAAGCCCAACAGCCAGGGCCCCCAAAGCCCAGGCAGCGAGTATTGCCCACGACTGCCACTGGGGAACCCTGGCATAGAGGACGCAATCCCGGACTATGTCGATGACGTTGAACAAGGGGTTGAGCTTGATGGCGGCAAGCATTTGGGGATGGGTGATGAAGCGCTCATAGGTGTAGAAGATCGCCGATCCGTACATCCACGCCCGGAGCGCGAAGGGCAGCAGGTGCGTGACGTCGTGAACGCGGGAGATAATCCGGGCCAGGATGAGCCCCACCCCCAGGTTGAATAGCGATTGCAGGAGTATGGCCGGTATCACCAATACCCACAGCCAGGTGATGTTCTCGGCTGGAGGTAGCACCACCACGATCAGGAGCATGGCGAGCATGAGGGGCACGGCCGACAACAACTCCCGAACGTTGGCGCCGATGGGAAGTGCGGCACGCGGGAAGTTGAACGCCTGAACAACGGACTTGTTGCTCCTGATGGAGCGTGCGCCGGAGGTGATGGCACCGGAACTGAACTGGAACACGAAAATTCCTACCACCAGGTATCCCACGAAGTTCTCAACACCGCGGCTGGTCTTGAGCAACAGCCCGAAAATCAGAAAGTAGGTCAGGCCGTTGAAAATGGGGTTCAGGAGCAGCCATGCGCTGCCCAGTCGATCTCGCCGCGTTCCGCTTTGCACCCGGGCGCGGGCATCGTAAAAAATGAACTGGCGGAAGTCCCAGAGCTGAACAAGATAGTCCAGGAAGTTGGGCCGCGAACCGACACGGGTCAGCCGCCGCATGTCCACGGAGAGGGGCTGCACAGCCACCGGCTCCGGGTCTATTGCACTATCTGCGGACACTACTCGATCTCCTCATGTTCATGGTGCAGCCCAGCGTAACGCGCGGCCAGCGCCTCGGCGTTGGCCGCCCAGGTCCTCTCGGCCAGGACTGCGGCCCGGCCCGCGCGCCCCATCGACGCCCGTCGGCTCGCGTCGAGCAACAACGCCGAGATCGTGCGCGCAAGCTCGACCGGTGACGCGGCAGGGACCAGAAGCCCGTTGCCGCCGTCGTCTATTATCTCCCGAAGTGCGGGCAGGTCGCTTCCAACCACCGGCCGTGCACTCGCCAGCGCCTCGACCGGCTTGAGCGGGGTCACGGCACGGGTCACGTCCAGGTCCTTGCGCGGCACCACGAACACGTCCAGGGCCTGATGATAAAGCGGGGTCTGATCCCGGGGCACCCTGCCCGTGAAGACCGCCCGCCCCGCCAGGCCGAGGCCCCGGACCTGCTCCCGCAGGGCGGGACCGGCCACGCCGTCCCCAACAACCAGCAGGCGCAGTTGCGGAAATTCCGGCGCCAGGAGCGCGAACGCGCGGACCAGGTCATCCAGGCCTTCATACGCGACCAGGCTGCTGACCGTGCCGATGTAGAGTCCGTCCCCGGGTAGGCCGAGTTCGCGGCGCGCGTCGGCGGCGTCCCCGGGCTGGTCGAGGAATGCCCCGCCCACGGCATTGGGAGCGATGACGATCTTCCCGCCCGGAATGCCCGCGGCCACAATATTGGCCTTCATGGCATGGCCCAGCGTCACGACCAAATCGGCGTCGCGCATGACTTCGGTTTCCCGGGCCTGGAATTGCGCGTACTTTTCGCTGTTCCGTGCCGCAGGTCCCCGCGTGGCGGCCCACGTGTCTGCCAACTGGCCGCGGACCTCGTACACCCACGGGATGCCCAGGGCCTCGGCCACGGCCCGGACCACCAATCCATTGACGAAGTGTGTGGTGGTGTGCAAAACGCTCGGCCTGAATTGCAGGGCCACCCGCAGTAAGTCCTCAGCCTGTTGCTGCAGACGCGCGTCCATGGTGGGGGCCAGCCGAGACGGGAGGAGGCGCCGGTAACGGACGCCATCCACCACGTCGGTGGCCCGCGCCAGGAATTTGCCGACCTGCACGGGGTACCCGAGCCTCGTGACCGCCAGGACGCCCCAGCCCGCTTCCCGCTGGGCCACCATGATGGAGTGGGATCTCTGGGCGTAGCCGCTGGCGGTGTGCGGCAGTGAATTCGTGAGCAAGTGCAGGACCCGGCCGGGAACCGGTTCGAAATCCTGCCGACGGAGCACCGGAGCCGCGCCGGCGTAGACCGCCGCCTCACCGGCGAGGCGTGCCTGCTGCCGCCGTCCTGCAGCGCCGGAGCCGTCGAGGGTCTTGACGGCTCCGCTGAGGTCCCCGTCATGCCACAATCTGCGGGCCCGCGCAGACTTCAGGCCGCGGGCGTTCCCTGCCTTGGCCAATAAGTCGTCCGATATCTCCAGCAGGCCGGCGGACAGGGCAACGTCCGCAAGGCGCCGGGCCGGTTCCCCCTGGGTGGGGCCATCCGCGGCCAGTTCGAGGCGGCGCTTGGCATCGGCGTCGTTTCCGTTGCTGAGCGCGGCCAGGATGACGGGAACCGCCACCGAGTTCCTCGGAAAGATGGCGGTCACAACCCGGCCGAACGGGCGCACGACGGCGGGCAGACGGCGGGCAGCTTGCAGGTACAGGAGAACCGGATCATCAACCAGGTGCTGGCTGATGACACTCGCGGCGAGCCGCGCATTCTTGAGATGCTGGATCATTTGCTGGGAACGTCCGCCAGAAGCTCGGAGATGAGTTGCATGTAGCGGCTGGCGAGGTGTCCATATTCTGCGTGGGTTTTAACCCACTGACGGCTGTCGCCGTTGCGGACCAGCCTGCTTCGGTCGGCTGCGAGCTCGCGCCACAGATCCGCCACAGCTTCCGGAGAGCTGGCAACAATGTCCCCGGCTTCCGCGTCCATGACAATGCGGGCCGCTTCGCCGCGCACCACAGCAGTGATGTGGCGGCCGATGGCCAGAACTTCGTAGGTCTTGGATGGAACGGTGGTGTCGAAGGACTTCCAGTCGTCTCGAAGGGACACCAGGCAGGTGTCGGCCGACGCATATCGCTCGAGCATGGCGTCCCCGGTCAGGGGTGCGTGAAACGTGACTGGGGCCTTCAGCTCCCGTGCCAGCTTCTCCAGCGCCGGCCGCTGAGTCCCGTGGCCCACCAAGTGCAGGTGCATGGAGTCCCCCACGAGGGCGCTTGCCCTGATGGCCACGTCCAGCCGCTGGCTCTCGCCGTGGTTCCCCAGGTACAAAGCTTCGAAGACGTCGCGGTCGAGTTCCGGCGGTCCCATGACGGGGATGGAGTCCAGGTGCACGCCGTTGCTGACGGTTGCTACGTTGCGGATGCCGCGCGCCCGAAGCGTCGCGGCGAATCCCTCGGTCACGGTGACTACGAGGTCGGCGCGGTGCTGGACAAAATCCACGACGCGCTCAACGACGCCTTTCACGCTGCCCTGGACCAGCCGGGCGTCGCGGGCCAGGTCCGGCCACGCATCCCGCATTTCCACGATCAGGGGCACGCCGCGGGCCTTGGCCAGAATGTAGCCGGCTCCCAAGGAAGGCAGACCCGGCGCCGTGACAATGACGACGTCGGGCTTGCGGACCATGAAACCGGCCGGAATCGACAATGCCGCGGAAAAGCACTGATCCAGCAAACGTGCCGCCCGGGAGTTGCCGTGGCGGAGGTAGGGGACGCGGAGTATCTTCTCGGTAAACTGCCCTTTTTGCGGCTGGAAAGGCCTCCCGGCCATCTTGCGGGGCAGCGCCCGCCGGCCGAAAGGATAGTGCGCCACGGGTGTCACGACGTCGACGTCCCAGCCGGATGCCGAAAACTCCTTGATCATGGCGGTCCATCGGCGCTGGGGAGGGCTCTGTTCCGGCCAGTAGGAGTGGGTCAGCAGGGTTATCCGAAGGCTCTCGGCCTGCGTCCCTTGTGGTGTGCGGTCAACGAATTCGTGGCGCATGTCTAGGGTGTTACTTTCCCGCCCTGGCGGGGACGAACCCTAGTCTTCCCGCCGAGGAAACGGAAGTAGACCAAACCCGCGCCGAGCAGGATCAGGACTGTGACCAGCTGAATCCCCAGCGGGCTGCCGGTAGCTACCGCAACCGCGGCCTTGACTTCGGACTTCACCATGACGGGTGGTTCGCTGGGGGTGGCGATCACCGCAGGGGCGGTAGAGGGGGCCGACGTCGGAGTCGGGGTGGCCGAGGGGGTCGGCGTTGCCGAGGGTGTTTCTTGCACGGGCTCTACCGGGACCGCGGGTGCAACGACCGGCGGCGTTTCGATAACAGGCGCGGGCGTCACAACCGGCGCAGCCGGCGGCGCCGGCGCGATTTTGACCGGCGGGGCCGGACTCTGAGCAGGCGGGGCCGGGCTCTGAACAGGCGGGGCCGGGCTCTGAACGGGCGGCGTTTCGATGATGGTCGGGGGCGTCACCACCGGCGCCGTCTCAGTGGGCGAAGGAGTCGGAGAGGCCGTGACCACAGGTCCACCGCCAACGGGAAGGGGGTCTTCAGCGTGGGCAGGAACGGCCGTTCCCGCGACGGAGAGGGCCAGGAGCAGTGCTCCCAGCCCGACGCGTGCGGACTTCAGTTTTTGGCTGCGCGACGTCATCGACAGGCCCTCCCCCAGGTACGAGATTTAATCAGGTGTGTGCGGTCGTGGCCATCACAAACGTCATTGTCGGCAAAACCCCAGCGTTGCACGGTCCCCCCAGTCTACTTGACGGAAGACACCGGCTGTTCATCGAAGTACCACCGGGCCATGATATAGCGGAGGCTGGGCCGGGACGATTGCGCCACGCGGACCGGGATAAGCTGGGTGGATGCTCCATTTCAGACGGTTCGTTTCTGCGCGCCCTTCCCTCGCTGTTGCGGCCCTCGCAGCCGGTCTTGTTTTGACGTCCTGCTCCCCGGTGGTCGACGTCACGCCGGCCAAGGACGCTGGGAACGCCGCCTGCGCGCCCATGATGCTGGCCCTGCCGGACGCGATCGGCGATGCCAGGCTGCGCAAGACCAATGCCCAGGCCACGGCGGCCTGGGGCGATCCGTCGCAGGTGATTCTGCGGTGCGGAGTCAACGTCCCGGGCCCCACGACGGACCGCTGCGTCAGCGTCAACAACGTCGACTGGGTCATCAAGGAAGGCGACCCGGTGTGGACGCTGACCACGTTCGGCCGTGAACCGGCGACGGAAATTCTGATGGATCCGGACAAGACCAGCTCGGCTACCGTGTTGGCCGACCTCTCCGCCGCCGCGCTCAAGATCCCGGCAACCCGGAAATGCGTGGGCCAAGAGGACCTGCAGAACCTCCCCAACAGCAAGTAGGCCCGGGCAGGCGCGTCCGCGCCCGCCCGGTTCTAGCGCTGCCCGGTTCTAGCGCAGGCCGGTCTTGCGGTGCAGGGCCAAGTGGATCAGCTCGTCAATCAGCTCGGCGTAGCCCAGTCCTGAGGCCTTCCACATCTGCGGGTACATGCTCTTAGGCGTAAACCCGGGCATGGTGTTGATCTCGTTGATGATCAGTTCGCCATCGGAGGTGTAGAAGAAGTCAACGCGGCTCAGTCCCTCGCCGCCGACGGCGTCAAAGGCGAGCGCGGCCAGTTCCCGGACACGGGTGATCGCTTCTTCGGGGAGGTCGGCCGGGCAGCTGAGGGCCGCGGCGTCGTCCACATATTTGGCGTTGAAGTCATAGAATTCATGGCCTCCGCCCGCGACGGAGATCTCGCCCGGCATGGACGTCCGGGGAGCATCGGTCCCCCGGCCCTCCAGCACGGCGCATTCGATCTCGCGGCCCGTGATGCCGGCCTCGATGACCAGCTTGGGGTCGTGCTCGCGGGCGATCTCTATGGCGGCGTCGAGGCCCTCGAGGGAGTCCACCTTGGAGATGCCCATGGAAGACCCTGCCCGGGCCGGCTTGACGAATACCGGGAAGCCGAGCTGGTCCACGCGCTTGCGGACGGTCTCGGGATCGTTGCGCCACTGCCGGTCAGTCACGGCGATGTAAGGTCCCACGTGGAGCCCGGCCGATTCAAAGACCACCTTCATGAAGTGCTTGTCCATGCCGACGGCGGACGCGAGCACGCCGGCGCCCACGTAGCGGGTGTCGGACAGTTCCAGGAGGCCCTGGATGGTGCCGTCTTCGCCGAAAGGCCCGTGCAGCAGCGGGAAGACGACGTCGACGGCTCCCAGCTCCTGCGGGACGGTATTCGGGGCTGCGACGATCAGCTGGTGCTCGCCGCCGATCTCGGCCAGGGTGACGGTCTGTGCCGAGGGGGCCACCTCGGGCAGCGACGAGGCGGAGAGCGACCACTCGTCGGTTCCGCCGGACGCCAAAACCCACTGGCCGGTCTTGGCGATCCCGATCGGGATGACGTCGTATTTGTCCTTATCGATGGCTCCCAGGACGCCGGCGGCTGTCACACAGCTGACGGCGTGCTCGCTGGAGCGGCCGCCGAACAGCACCGCCACGCGGGGTTTGGACTGGACCGGACGGTCTTCTGTGGTCATGTTCCCTGACACTCTCAGTGGTCGCCTTCGGCTTTCAGGTCCCGGGACAGCAGCAGCGGACCCAGTTCATCGACGGACAGTTTTCCGGCAAGGACCGCGACGACGGCGGCCGTGATCGGCATGTCGACGCCGAGCTTTCCGGCGAGTTCGTTGACAGCCTGGCTGGACTTGATGCCTTCAGCCGTCTGCTTCATTTCGGCGGTGACCTGGTCCAGGGTCAGCCCCTTGCCGAGCAGCCTGCCGGCCGTGTGGTTTCGGGACAGCGGGGAGGAGCAGGTCGCCACGAGATCGCCCAGGCCTGCGAGCCCCGCCATGGTCCGGGCTTCGCCGCCAAGGGCGAGTGTCAGCCGTGAGGTCTCGGCCAAGCCGCGCGTGATGACGGAGGCTTTGGTGTTGTCCCCCATCTTCTTTCCTTCGCAGATTCCCACGGCCAGGGCGATCACGTTCTTGACGATGCCGCCGATTTCGACGCCGATCACGTCGCTTGTGGTGTAGGGGCGGAAGTAGGGGGCAGTGCAGCTGCGGGCGATCCAGCCTGCCGTGATCGGGTCCGTGCAGGCCACCACCGAGGCTGTTGGCTCCTCCCGCGCGATTTCCATGGCCAGGTTGGGGCCGGAAACCACGGCGACCCGGTCGGCAGGCAGGTCCAGCTCCGCGCTGATGACCTCGCTCATGCGGGCATCGGTGTGGAGCTCGAGGCCCTTCATGAGGGACACCACGACGGCGCCGGGCGCCAGATGTTCCTTCCAGGCCTGCAGTTGCGGCCGCAGGGTTTGTGCCGGCACGGCCAGGATGACCAGTTCCGCGCCCGCCAGGACTTCGGATACGTCCTTCGACGCAGTGATGCTGGAGGGCAGCGTGATGCCGTTCAGGTACTGCTCGTTGCGGTGCAGGGTGTTGATCTGGTCCACGATTTCGGGGCGCCGGCCCCAGAGGCGGATGGTTCGTTCGACCCCGGAGGCCGTGGCGGCGTCGGCAACAACCTTGGCGAAGGTGGTGCCCCAGGAACCTGCCCCCAGGACGGCCACGGTGGTGGCGGATGTTGTTCGTTCAAAGTTAACCGTCATCCGGTGCTGTCCCCAATGTTCTCGTTCGATGCGCCACCCTCTTGGATGGCTTTACCTTTGGCGCCGCCCCGCTCGACGAAGCGGCCCTGCGTGGACTGGTTGTGCGCCGCTGGGTTCCACCGTTGCGGGGGCGGTTGTTCACCACGCAGTCCTGCCAGGAGGCCGGTGATGGCGTCCATGATGGCATTCGTGGCTGCGTCGAGCGTGGCCTTGTCCAGCGGGTGGCCCTCAAAGGCGCTCAGGTCCACGGGATCCCCGACCACCAGGCGGGAGGTCTTGCGGGGAAAAATGTAGAAACGTTTCGCATACCGCGGGAAGACCTCCTGGGCACCCCAGTGGGCGATGGGCACCACGGGAATGCCGCTCTCCAGAGCCATGCGCGCGGCACCGGTGTGCCCCTTCATCGGCCAGAGGGCCGGGTCCCGGGTCAGGGTTCCCTCTGGGTAGATGATGATCGCACCGCCCTCGTTCACGATCTCTTTGGCGAGTTGCAGCGAACGGTTCGCCCCCGTCGTCGAACGCTCCACCGGGATCTGCTTGGTGGAGCGCAGGACAGCGCCAAGCACCGGCACGTTGAAGAGGCCGGCCTTGGCGAGGAAATGCGGCATCCGTTTCTGGTTGTAGAGCATGTGCCCCACCACCAGCGGGTCGATCTCCGTGCAGTGGTTGGGCGCGGCGATGAAGCCGCCGACGGGGAGCTTTTCGAGGCCTTCCCACTTCTTGCCCATGAGGAGGTTCATCACGGGCCGGATGATCCCGGCGACTGTCACGAACGTGACGTGACTTTTGGCGGATTCCTTCACGGGACCCCCGCTACTTGGCCGAGGTGATGTCGAAATCGGCGCCGAGGCCCGCGAGCTTCTCGGTAAAGCGCTCGTAGCCGCGGTTGATGATGTCGATTCCCGTGACGCGGGAGGTGCCGGTGGCGGCCAGGGCGGCAATGAGGTGGCTGAATCCGCCGCGCAGGTCGGGGACGTCGATGTCGGTGCCCTTGAGCTGTGCCGGACCGGAGATGACGGCGGAGTGCAGGAAGTTGCGCTGGCCGAAGCGGCACGGCACGCTGCCGAGGCACTCGCGGTGGACCTGGATATTGGCGCCCATGCGGATCAGTGCATCGGTGAAGCCGAACCGGTTCTCGTACACGGTCTCGTGGACAATCGAAACGCCCTCGGCCTGGGTCAGGGCTACGATGAGCGGCTGCTGCCAGTCCGTCATGAATCCGGGGTGCACGTCTGTTTCGAGGACCAGTGGGTTGAGCTTGCCGCCGCGGTGGTAGAAGCGGATGCCGTCGTCGCCGATGTCCATGCCGCCGCCGACCTTGCGGTACGTGTTCAGGAAGGTCATCATGTCGCGCTGGGTGGCGCCTTCGACAAAGATGTCGCCGCGGGTGACCAAGGCCGCGGAAGCCCAGGAGGCGGACTCGTTGCGGTCCGAGAGGGCGCGGTGGTTGTAGCCGCCGAGGTCCCGGACGCCTTCGATGCGGATGGTGCGGTCAGTCTGGACGCTGATGATGGCGCCCATCTTCTGCAGCACCGCGATGAGGTCCACGATTTCCGGTTCGGTGGCCGCCCCGGAGAGTTCGGTGATGCCTTCTGCGCGCGTGGCGCTCAGCAGGACCTGCTCAGTGGCGCCCACGGACGGGTAGGGCAGCGCAATCTTGGCGCCCTTGAGCCCGTTGGGCGCGGAGATGTGGATGCCGCCGGGGCGCTTTTCCACGACGGCGCCGAACTGTCGCAGGACATTGAGGTGGTAATCGATCGGACGGTCGCCGATCTTGCAGCCACCCAGGTCCGGGATGAAGGCTTCGCCGATGGCGTGGATCAGCGGTCCGCACAACAGGATCGGGATGCGCGAATCGCCGGCGTGAGCGTCGATGGCCGTGCTGGAAGCCGTCTTGGCGCCCTTCGGGTCAAGCGTCAGATCGCCGGTGACGGGATCTTTGTCCACCCTGACGCCGTGGAGCTGGAGCAGGCTGGTGACAACCTCGACGTCCTTGATTTCAGGCACGTTGCGCAACACCGATGGCTCGTTGCCCAAAAGGGCAGCAACCATGGCCTTTGGGACAAGATTCTTGGCCCCGCGAACGGTGACGCGGCCAGTGAGCGGGACGCCTCCGCGGATTGTCAGAACACTACTCATATACCGGTTTCCTCACGACTACTAGCCCCCAAATCCTTACAAAGGCACCAGCTAAGCATAGGAGCATCCGTTACCGATCTGAAATACGTGCCCATCGAGATGCCTTCGGCGCCCGGATAGACGACGCCGGACCAGTCGCCCCGTAAGTCACGGTTTGGGCAGACTCCCGGGGCCTCCTTCTCAAGGTCGACGCGCTACGCGTCGCAAGACCTTGGCCCCGACGCCCGTAACGCGCTACCTGTTGGTCGAACCCGGACGAACCAAGTAGTCGCCGCCCAAAGACACGTGGCGCGACCAACTTAACGAGTAACCGTTCCCGTAGCGGGGCGTGCCGGAGGCCACCATCCTCGAAAGTAACCGCTCGTCGAGCCAGTGACAACAGCGGTGCGGTTGTCACCAAACGGGCAATTGCATGGTGACCAGTGAGGGTGAGTCCAATGGCGTTTCCCCGACTTCGTCGGCTGTCCCAACAATTCTTCGCTGTGGCGGCAGTCGCCGCGCTCGCTTGGAGCACTGCAACCGCCCCTGGCGCGTCCGCGGACCCCGGATGCCCTGCCGGTACTGTGATGAACATCGTCGCCCACCAGGACGACGACCTGCTCTTCCAGAGCCCCGCGCTCATCTCCGTGATCCGCGAAGGCCTGTGCGTTCGTACCGTCTACGTCACCGCGGGCGATGCAAACCAAACCGCCGACTATTGGACATCACGCGAGAATGGCGTAAGAGCTGCCTACGCGGAGCTCGCCGGCGTCGCAAACACCTGGACGACAACGGATGCCGGAATTGCCGGCCACCCGATTCCGGTGGCGACGCTCGACGGTGCGACGAAAATTTCGCTCGCATTCATGCGGTTGCCTGACGGATTCCCCGACGGAAGTGGCGGGTCCAACAACGGATACCAGAGTCTCCAAAAACTGTACGGCGGTGTGCTCAACACCATAACCACCGTAGATGGCTCCTCCTCGTACACCTTATCGACGCTCCAGGACACCCTGCTGGCATTGATGAACAGTTACCAGCCGGACCAGATCGCCACGCTGGACTTCGCTGGCAGCTATGGCGACGGCGACCACAGCGACCACCACACCGTGGCCTACCTCGTACTCGCGACGCAGCAACGGTACAGCCTCCCTCACACTCTCACCGGATATCAGGGATATGGCATCGTCCTACGACCGTCCAACGTTTCCGAACCAGATCTAACCACCAAGACCAACGCCTTCCTGACATACGCGCAATACGACTACAGGACCTGCAACACGGCCGAAGTTTGTGCCACCGAGGCGATGGGCGCCCGATTCTCCCGGTCATACACCGTCGCCCTGCCTGCCATGACTCGGAGTAGCGACGCAAACGTGGCTGGGTCGGCGATGGTCACCGCCAGTTCCCAGAACTCCGCTTCTGGCCAGACTGCAACGAAGGCCATCGACGGCGTCGCCGCGGGCTACCCCACTGACTCCAGCCGGGAATGGGCCACCGCCGGTGGCAAAACGGGAAGTTACCTCGAGCTCACCTTCCCCACCGCCGTCGACTTGAACCGCGTCGTACTCTTCGACCGGCCCAATGCCGCCGACCAGATCACGGCCGGCACCCTCACCTTCTCCGACGGCAGCACCGTGGCCGTGCCCTCCCTGGACAACGCCGGCACAGCGACCACCGTCAACTTCACGGCCCGTTCCACCACCAGCCTGAGACTGACAGTCACCACCGTCAGCGGCACCACCAGGAACATCGGGCTCTCCGAACTCCAGGCCTACACGAGCGCCAACGTGGCTGGATCGGCGATGGTCACCGCCAGTTCCCAGAACTCCGTTTCGGGCCAGACCACAACGAAGGCCATCGACGGCGTCGCCGCGGGCTACCCCACTGACTCCAGCCGGGAATGGGCCACCGCCGGTGGCAAAACGGGAAGTTACCTCGAGCTCACCTTCCCCACCGCCGTCGACTTGAACTTCGTCGTACTCTTCGACCGGCCCAATGCCGCCGACCAGATCACGGCCGGCACCCTCACCTTCTCCGACGGCAGCACCGTGGCCGTGCCCTCCCTGGACAACGCCGGCAAAGCGACCACCGTCACCTTCACGGCCCGTTCCACCACGAGCCTGAGACTGACAGTCACCACCGTCAGCGGCACCACCAGGAACATCGGACTCTCCGAACTCCAGGCCTACACGGAATAGCGGCCGCCTTCATCGAATCGACAAGACCACTGTGTGGCTGACTGCGGCCTCGCAGCATCGGACCGGCCGGCTACGCCAATGGGGCCTCAGGACAACCGGGCGGGCAGCGTCTTGGGCTTGAAGGAGGGCCGGGTGGCCTCGTACGCGGTGATGTCGGGTTCGTGCTTCAGGGTCAGCCCGATGTCGTCCAGGCCCTCGAGGAGGCGCCACCGCGTGTAGTCGTCAATCTCGAACGGCGCCACAATATTGCCGCACTGCACGGTCTTGGACACGAGGTCCACCGTCACCTCGGTGCCCGGAGCGTTTTCAAGTTCTTTCCAAATGAGCTCGATGTCGTCCTGGGCGACTTCGGCGGCAAGCAGGCCCTGCTTGCCGGAGTTGCCCCGGAAGATGTCGGCAAAGCGCGAGGACAGGACCGTCTTGAAGCCGAAGTCCTTCAGCGCCCAGACGGCGTGCTCGCGGGAGGAGCCGGTGCCGAAGTCGGGACCCGCTACCAGAACGGATCCTGCGCTGAACGGCGCCTGGTTCAGGATGAAGGACGGGTCCTTGCGCCACGCGGCGAAGAGCGCGTCCTCAAAGCCGGTGCGCGTGATGCGCTTGAGGTACACGGCGGGGATGATCTGGTCCGTGTCGACGTTGCTCTGGCGCAGCGGGACACCGATTCCGGTGTGAGTGGTGAACTTTTCCATGGCGGATCCTTCGGGACTGTGTGGATCGAGGCTGTGTGGAGCGAGGCTTCGGATCTGGGCGGGGAAGGCGGAGGCTACGCGGCGCCGACCCGGACCGCAGCGGACTCCGGAGCAGGGTCCAAATCCGACGGCGAACTCAGGGTGCCTCGGACTGCCGTCGCCGCAGCGACCACGGGCGAGACGAGGTGGGTGCGGCCGCCCTTGCCCTGGCGCCCCTCGAAGTTGCGGTTGGATGTGGAGGCGCAGCGCTCCCCCACCTCCAGCTGGTCCGGGTTCATGCCCAGGCACATGGAGCAGCCGGCGAAGCGCCACTCGGCCCCGAAGTCCTTGAAGACCTTGTCCAGGCCCTCGGCTTCAGCCTCAAGCCGGACGCGGGCGGAGCCGGGCACCACCAGCATGCGCACGGCCGGGTCCTTGGTCCGGCCCCGGATGATGTCGGCGGCGGCCCGGAGGTCCTCCATCCGGGAGTTCGTGCAGGACCCCAGGAACACAGTGTCCACCCGGATGTCCTTCATCGGGGTGCCGGCCTCGAGCCCCATGTACTGCAGGGCGCGTTCGGCGGCGGCCTTGGCGTTCTCATCGCCGAAGTCATCGGGCGAGGGCACCTTTGCGGACAGCGACACGCCCTGGCCCGGGTTGGTTCCCCACGTCACGAAGGGTTCCAGGGTGTCGGCGTCAAGGTCCACCTCGACGTCGAACGCTGCGTCGTCGTCGGTGTGCAGCGTGTTCCAGTATTCGACGGCGGCATCCCAGTCGGCGCCCTCGGGCGCATGCGGGCGGCCATGCATGTAGTCGTAAGTGGTCTGGTCCGGAGCCACCAGCCCTGCGCGGGCGCCGGCCTCGATGGACATGTTGCAGATGGTCATCCGGGCTTCCATGGACAGCGCACGGATGGCGGAGCCGCGGTATTCCAGCACGTAGCCCTGCCCGCCGCCGGTGCCGATCTTGGCGATGACGGCCAGGATGATGTCCTTGGCGCTCACGCCGGGGCGCAGCGTGCCCTCAACATTGATCGCCATGGTCTTGAACGGCTTTAGGGACAGCGTCTGGGTGGCCATGACGTGCTCCACCTCGGAGGTGCCGATGCCCATGGCGAGCGCTCCGAAGGCGCCGTGGGTTGAGGTGTGCGAGTCGCCGCAGACCACGGTCATGCCGGGCTGCGTGAGGCCCAGCTGGGGGCCAACCACGTGCACGATTCCCTGCTCGGCGTCGCCGAGGGAGTGCAGGCGGACGCCAAACTCCTGGCAGTTGTTGCGCAGGGTCTGGATCTGGGTCCGGCTGGTGAGATCGGCAATTGGCTTGTCGATATCCAGCGTGGGAGTGTTGTGGTCCTCGGTGGCGATGGTGAGGTCCGGCCGGCGCAGCTTGCGGCCGGCGAGCCGCAGACCTTCAAAAGCCTGCGGCGATGTCACCTCGTGCACCAGGTGGAGGTCAATGAAGAGGAGATCCGGCTGGGCGTTGGCTCCTTCGCCGTCCCCCTTGCGCACAACGTGCGCGTCCCAGACCTTCTCGGCCAGTGTCTTTGCCACGGCCTGCTCCCTTCACTGCGGTAAGTATTGTGCGTTCCGACGGACTATCTCTTCCACTGAACCAGCACAGCCAAGTAATACGCCAGCGCGTTGACTTGCATCTCAGATAATGAGACGTCAATATCATTACATGGACAATTCTAGTGGAGTCGGTGTCATCGATAAAGCGGCCCATGTGCTTGACGCACTTGAGGCCGGCCCCACCACCCTGGCGCAGCTGGTGGCGGCCACGGGACTGGCCCGGCCCACCGTGCACCGGCTGGCTCTCGCGCTGGTGCACCACAGGCTCGTGAGCCGCGATATCCAGGGCCGCTTCGTGCTCGGGAGCCGTCTGGTGGAACTGGCCTCCGCCGCCGGCGAGGACCGCCTCATCGCCTCCGCCGGCCCCGTTCTCATGCAGCTGCGCGACGCCACCGGCGAAAGCGCCCAGATCTTCCGCCGCCAGGGTGACTGGCGCGTCTGCGTGGCCTCCGCCGAACGCCCGATCGGGCTGCGCGACACCATCCCCGTCGGCACCCAGCTGTCCATGAAGGCCGGTTCCGCCGCCCAGGTGCTGCTGGCGTGGGAGGACCACGACCGCCTCCTGGAAGGCCTCCAGTCCGCCCGCTTCACCCCCACCGTCCTGGCCGGAGTACGACGCCGGGGCTGGGGCCAGAGCCTCGGCGAACGCGAGCCCGGTGTCGCCTCCGTTTCGGCCCCCGTCCGAGGGCCGTCCGGCCGCGTGATTGCCGCGGTGTCCATCTCCGGCCCGATCGAGCGCCTGACCCGCCAGCCGGGGCGCCTGCACGCCGAAGTGGTCTGCAACGCAGGCCGTGTCCTGACGGAAGCGCTGCGCAAGACCAACGACTAAGTATGCTGTGCCCATGAACAGATATGCGGTCTTCCTGCGGGGCATCAACGTGGGCGGCATCAATATCAAGATGGCCGATCTCAAGAACGCCCTGAAGTCCCGGCCGTTTTCGGGTGTCGTGACCCTCTTGGCCAGCGGCAACGTCGTGCTGGCCAGCGAGCTGGATCCGGCCGGCGTCAAAAAGGAATTCGAGGCGTGCCTGCGGGAAACCTTCGGCTACGACGCCTGGGTGGTTGTGCTCACCGCGGGCCGTGTGGCAGCCCTGGTCGACGCGTGCCCCTACCCGGCCGACGACGCGTCCACCCATACGTACCTGACGCTCGCCTCTGATGAAGAGGTCCTCTCGGAGCTGCTCGAGGCAGGCAGGGCCTTGGACGGGGCAGAGCTCACCCGGCTGGGCCCGGAAGCCCTGGCCTGGCTCGCCCCCGCCGGCGGCACCCTGGACAGCCCTTTCAGCAAGCTCTCCTCGAAGGCGAAGTACAAGGCTGCCACCACCACACGCAACCTCCGCACCATGATCAAGGTCCGCGACGCCGCGGCCGGGATTTAGGCAGGCCGCATCCGGCCGGCCGCGCACGGACGGCTTACTGCCGGCCCGCGGCGGCCTTCAGCGTGGCAGTGAACTTCGCCAGGCGGCTGACCTCACGTTCCACGGGCGCCACGACGAGTTCCCCCGCGACGGCGGCGACGGCGGCTGTCAGTCGCTTCCGTGCCACGGCACTGCGCGACGCTGCTGCGGCTCCGGAGATGAACCGCGCCCCAATCGCCAGGACGATGCCCAGCAGCACTCCCCCGGCGATCATCACCGTAGGAACCGGCCAGCCCTGGACCCGTGGGACCTCTGGCACTGGCAGTTGCAGGTAGCCGAGCGCAGCCAGGACTCCCAGCCACGCGAATCCGGCCAGGGCCGTTACCAAGGCGAGCCACTGAACCGCATTGAACACACCCCACCACCAGGACTTCCTGCCAGCGGACAACTCTGTGGAGGCAATTGCCTGGTCCAGTGCATCCGGCAGCCGGTCGTTTCCTTCCCGGGCGGCGCCTCGGATGGCCGCCCGCCACGGGCCAGGGGCACCGGCGGACGCCGCCTCAGCGAATTCCCGGACGGCGGCATCGGTCCGCGCCCGTTCCGGCGCCCCGGCAGGAGGCAGCGAGGTCCGGTTCAGTTCAGGCTTGGCGCCCTCGCGGCGCAAGTTCAGACGCCGCAGCGGATCCGGCCGGAACCTGGCCAGCCAGCGGGTCACCGGCCAGCCCGTGCGCCGGGTTGCCTCCAGCCGGTAGGACCGGGCGACGGCGTCGACCACCAGCGGCACATTGGCGGCCACAGCCAACTCCCCCGCCAGCCGGGACTTGGCCGCGGCCGTCGCACCGGCGGCCGTCCCGCCACCCGTGGCCGTCGTGCCACCCGTGGACAGGCCGGACGCCTCGGCAAGCCTGGCGGCGGCCAGCGTGACATCTGCCGCAAGTCGCTGCGACATCGCTTTACGCTGCATCGCCACCTGCCGGATCGCGGCCCGCACCTTCTCCACCCCCGTCCCCAGCACGGCGGAAGCCCCGAGGACCTGAACTTTGTCCAGCCCGTCCCGCGCCAGGATAGCTGTGAGGGATTCCAGGACCGGCCGCACCTCGTGCTCCGGGAGCCTGTCGATTTGGTTGAGCACCACGATCGTGACGGCCCCGTGCGAGGACAGCGGTGCCAGGAAATCGTTGTGCACGGCGGCGTCGGCATATTTCTGCGGATCGAGGACCCAGACGAGGACGTCCACGAGGCCCACCATCCGCTGCACAATCTCCCGGTTGGCGGCCCTGGTCGAGTCAAAGTCCGGCAGGTCCAGAAGGATCAGCCCGGTGTCGTCGTCGGCGAACCCTTTGATCGGCGCCGCAGCGTGGCGCTTTCGGACCTCCAGCCAATCCAGCAGCGCATCGCTGCCCTGGACGCCCCAAATGCCCGCCAGCGGCTCGGTGGTGGTCGGACGGCGCACGGCAGCCGTCGCGATCTCCTCGCCGCTTACGGCATTGAAGAGCGATGACTTGCCGCTGCCTGTGGCTCCAAAAAACCCAACCACCGTGTGGTCTCCGGACAGCGACCGCCGCGAACTCGCGCGGTCGAGCACCTGCAGGACACCGGCCAGGGTCTCCTCCGGGAGGACGCCGTCTGCGAGCTCTGTGGCGTTGTTGAGCGCTTCCAGTCTGCGATCGAGCTGGGACGCCTCGCGGGCGGCGCCATGACGGCTCATGACGTGGCCGCCAGCCGGCGCAGTGCCGCCGCATGGCCCGCGATGGCTGAGGGCGGCACGCCGCCGTCGACCTCCAGCCGGGTCAAGAACCGTTGGCACTCCGCCGCCAGCAGGCCCCGGCACCGCAGATGCAGGTCTTCGCGCGCGGTCCGGGCCAGCCGGCGGACGGCGTCCTCCCCGAATACTGCCTCCAGGAGGCGCTGACCCACGACGGCGGTGCCGCCGGCGACTCCGATCTCAAGCCCGGTCAGGCCCGCGGTCATGGAGAACACCACAATCATCAGGGCAGCGCCGAGGCCGTTGATGCCGAAAGACAACCAGCGGGCCTGGGTGCGCTTGCCCTGGCCTTCGGTGCGGATGAGTTCCATCAGGTTCCCCTGCCAAGCGCGGATCTCGGCCGCCACAGCGTCCGCGAAGCCCTCGGAGGCACCCGAAAGATCGTCGGTGCCCAGCACCTGCCTGCCGGCGGGGTCTGAACGCCACCGCTGGTCGGTATGCTCGGCGGCCTTGGCGGCTTGATCGACAATGACCGCCTGCAGTCCCGTTTCGATCGCGGTTTCCACCCTGACCGCAGGCGCCGGTTCACCCCGGACAAACGCGCCCACGCGGTCACGGAAGCGTCCGATGTTCTGTTCCATGGCGCGGAAGAACTCCCCGGTCCCAACAAAGTCCTGCCAGCGCGCCAGCACTTCGCCGCGCAGCAGAGCGCCGTCGCGGGTGGCCTCGAGGATCCTGGCCACGGCGTCGTCATAGGCGTCGCGGGCGTCGGCTGCGAGAACACCGGCTGCGTGCTGCTGTTCGGACAGCGCCCGCTCCGCCGCGTCGACGCGGTGGGCGAGGGCGAGGAGGGTGCCGTTGAGGGTGCGCCGGGCGATTCCGGCCCGTCCCGCGGCGTCCCCTGCCAGCGTCCCGAGCCAAACGCGCAGCGGCTCGACCGCCTCAGCCGGAAGCATCCCTGCGGCATCCAGCGGCAGCTCCGGCACCACGAACAATTGGGCGGCCCCCAGCCCTTCCCGGCTGAGCATGGCCTGCAGATCCGCGCTAACCTCCGCTTCCGCCGCCGGCGGCACCCGGTCCAGGACGACGGCCACCATGATGTCGCGGGAGGCCGCATCCAGGAGCAGGCGCCAGGGCAGGGCGTCGGCATACCGGTTGGCTGTGGTGACAAATACCCAGAGGTCCGCGGCGGCAAGCAACTGCCCGGCCAGCTGCCGGTTGTTCTCGGAAACGGAGTCGACGTCGGGCGCGTCGACCAAAGCGATTCCGGGCGGGACCGCGGAGTCGGAGACCAGGACCAGGGAGGTCACCGGGCCGGGCTCCCACGCCGCACCAGCCGGTGCCTGCGCCCGGCCGTCCACGAGGGCACCCCGGATGCGGCCCAGGGCCGGCAGCACCCGCTGGCCCTCAAACCAGGCGGCGTCGGCGGGATGGTGGAGCAGGATGGGCTGGCGGGTGGTGGGGCGGATCGCACCGGCCCGCGTGACGGGGTGGCCCACCAGGGCGTTGACCAGGGTGGATTTTCCGGCCCCGGTGGAACCGCCCACCACGGCCAGCAGGGGCGCATCGAGGCTGCGGTACCGGGGCAGGATGTAGTCATCGAGTTGAGCCACGGCCCTTTGAAGGTCCAGGCGCGTTTGGTCCGTCCCGGGCAGGGCGAGCGGCAGCCGGAGGGCCGCGAGGTCCTGCCGCACTGCCTCCAGGAGGGCCACGCCGGTTGCGGCCCCGGGGCCGGTTTCATGGGAGCTCACTGCATCATCATGCCAGTTCAGAACGTGGTTCCCGCGGGGGCGCCGCTGCGCGGAACCAAAGCGCCATGCGCAGCGCATAGCGGGACTCTGCGCGACCGGCAATACGCCGGCGGACGAGTCGTGCCTGGAAGCCCAGTCAATCCGGGAAACGAAAAACGGCCCCGGGCTGATGCCCGGGACCGTTTTCATTGTGACCCCAGCGGGATTCGAACCCGCGTTACCGCCGTGAGAGGGCAGCGTACTAGGCCGCTATACGATGGGGCCGCGTACTTCCTAAACGGCATTTCTGCCATTCAAGCCAAATGATTGTTTCATACATTTGGCCGCCGTTTCAAATCGGACCAGCCGATTCAAAACTTCCGAATTTCAGCGGAAACCCGCGGAACTTCAGAGCTGGGATACCAGGACTCGAACCTAGAATGACGGTACCAGAAACCGTAGTGTTGCCAATTACACCATATCCCAAAGGCACTTTCGCTCCGGATGTTTGGGCGTAAACCCTCGCTCCCGGCGCCTCAGCACGAGTAATTACTTTACCCGAGAGTTTTCACTTCCACAAATCGGGCGTACGGCAGCGGGATCGGGCCGCCGGGGCGGGCCGCGCGCGGCGCCGATGGCGGCAATACCCGCGCCAGCCCTTGCCAATCCGGCGGAAACACGTTTACGCTCGGTAAGTTACCAACGAGTAACCACCCCTCCCCCACTCCGCTGCGGGCAGCTTTGCGCTCATTTTCCGGTGTTAGCTGCGTCACAGCTGCTGGGGTGGCCGTCAGCGGAGCCGCTGCCGGCGGGAACGTCGAGAGGAATCATGTGCCACAGAGTCGTGCCGCTATCAGCAAGACCCGGACCCGTGCGCAGCAGATGGCCATCGCCACCCTGGCGTTGCTGCTCATTGCCCGGCTGGGGTTCTATACCCTCGTCACGGGCCGCATCACGGAGGGTTCGGCCAAGCTCAGGGACGGGGCCGCCCAGGCGTCCGCCGGAGCCGGCCAGCTGGACGACGGCGCCGGGAAACTAGCCAACGGCGCCAGCCTGGCCGATACCGGGGCCGGAAAACTTTCCGCGGGGGCGGAAAAGATCTCCTCGGGCATCAGCACCAAACTGGCACCCGGGGCGGACAAGCTCCAGGCCGGTGCCGGCAAGTTGGCCGAAGGTGCCGTCAGGATCGAAGCCGATGTCACCAGCAAGCTGGCCCCCGGCGTCTACAAAGTCGACGACGGTGCGCAGAAGCTCGCGGCGGGGGCCGTGCAGCTTTCAGCCGCGCTGACGCCGACGCCGGCGGGCAACGCAGAGAACAACCTCACCGACGGGGCCACCCGGCTCGACGGCGGCGCTGCCCAGCTGGCCGGCGGCACCGCCGCGCTGGCAGGCGGCACGGACCAGCTCAAGGGCTACCGCGGTGCCAACGGCAATCCGGAGGCCGGAACCGGGACCGCGGCCCTGGCTCAGGCTCTGGAACTGCTGGAGGCGGCGGCGGATGACCCGGTCAAGGGGCTCGTTCCGCTTTCGGTGGTGAAGGACAAGATCGCCAAGATCACCGCGGGCGCGCACAAGCTCGACGCCGGTGCCAGCCAGCTGCAGGCCGGCGCGCAGCGGCTGCAGGACGGCGCGGGCCAGCTGAACGCAGGAACGGGCAAGCTCAAGGCCGGATTCGCGACGCTGGCCGGGAAGCTCAACAGCCAGGACCCCGGCAGCCCGGGCGTGGTGCTGGGCACCCGGCTTCTGGCCGACGGCACGTCCAAGATCCGGGTCGGGATGGAGGGGGTCCCCGGCGACCCCGAGCACCCGGGCCTGCTCAAGGCCGCCGCCCGGATGACCGAGGGCAGCTCGCGCCTGGCCGACGGAACCGTGGCCCTGAACGCCGGGATCAAGGGCAATCCGGCCGATCCTGCCAACCCCGGCCTGCTGGGCGGCTCCCGTGCCCTGGCTTCCGGGGCCTCAGAACTCTCGGCCGGCAGCACCAAGCTGGCGTCCGGCTCCTCGCAGCTGGCCACGGGGGCGGACAAGCTCGCGGACGGCAACGCCCGGATTGCCGATGGCACCGGCACGCTGTATTCCGGAGCTGCCGCGGTGTCGCCCACCAGCTTGCTCCGGCAGTCCGACGCCGCCACGGCACTGGGACTCGTCGCAGTGCTGGCCCTTGGCGCCGTTGGCGCCTTCCTGGCGCTGCGGAAGAGGCAGACCGGACCACGGTAGCTTCCGGTGCCGGTTACAGCGGGGGCTGGTTGCAGCGCCGGTTACAGCGGGGGCTGCGCCAGCAGGTCCAGCAGGGAGCCGACCTCGCGGCCCAGGAAGCCCGGGGCCGGTTCCCCGCCGCGGTTCAGCCAGACGCCGAGGAGGCCGGCCGCCGTCGAACCTTCCGCATCGAGCAGCCGGTTGTCACCGACGTACAGCGTTTCGCGGGGACCCGTTCCGATCCGCCGGACACCCTCGAGGTAGATCGCCGGGTCCGGCTTTGCGGCGCCAACGGTGTCGGTGCCCACCAGAACGGTAATCCGTTCCAGTCCGGCCGCGTCCAGCTTCACGCGCTGGTAGTCGTGGACGTTGTTGCTCACGGCGCCGTAAGGAATGCCGGCCGCGTCCAGGGCGTCCAGCAGGGGCCCGACGTCGTCGAACGCCCGGATGTAGCCGTGCTGGCGGCTCGCGTAGGAACTCACCCAGTGGTGGGCCTGTTCGCCGTCGGCAAGTTCGACGCCGAAGTACCCCAGCGCCGCCCGGCCGCGGAGCAGGCGCTGTTCATTGAACGTGATCTCGCCGGCCAGGTAGCGGTCGTAGAAGTGGGTGGTTTCATGGGTGAAGATCCGTCCGAACCTCTCCCACCCGGCCTCGTCCAGGCCGGGCAGGAGGTGCTCGCTGACGTCGCGGAGGGCCGTCGTCATGGCGAATTCGAGGTCCACGAGGGTGTCGTCAATGTCGAACAGAACCCCACGGACTGCGCCCAGGCCCGCTGCCAGCATGTCAGCCGCGGAAAGCGCGCAGGCGGGCCAGGGAGGAATCCTTGCCCAGGATGACCATGGACTCGAACAGCGGCGGGGAGATCCGCCGGCCCGAGACAGCCGTGCGGACCGGGCCGAAAGCCAGGCGCGGCTTGACGCCGAGGCCTTCCACGAGGGCTTCCTTCAGGGCGGCCTGGATGTTCTCGGCCGTCCAGTCGGCAACGGGCTCCAGGGCGGCCAGGGCGGCGTCGAGCACCTCGGTGAGGTTCTCCGGCAGCCCTTTGCGGGCGTCGTCGGCGACGTCGATGGCGTCGTCGGCCTTGAACAGGAACGCAATCATTTCGGGGGCTTCGCCCAGCAGCGAGATGCGCTCCTGGATCAGCGGCGCGGCCTCGGCCAGGATCTCCTCATCGCGGGCCGTGAGGTTCTCCCCGACGAAGCCGGCGGCCTGCAGGTAGGGCACCAGGCGGCCGCGGAAGTCCTCGGCGCCGAGCATGCGGATGTGGGTGCCGTTGATGGCTTCGGCCTTCTTGATGTCGAAGCGTGCCGGGTTGGCCAGCACGTCGTTGACGTCGAAGTGCTCGATCAGCTGGTCCACGGTGAAGATGTCCTCGTCGGCGGAGAGGCTCCAGCCGAGCAGGGACAGGTAGTTCAGCAGGCCCTCGGGGATGAAGCCGCGGTCCCGGAGCAGGAACAGGTTGGACTGGGGGTCGCGCTTGGAGAGCTTCTTGTTGCCCTCGCCCATGACGTACGGCAGGTGGCCGAAGACCGGCATGTAGCTGGCGACGCCAATGTCCATCAGCGCCTGGATCAGCACCACCTGGCGGGGCGTGGAGGAGAGCAGGTCCTCGCCGCGGAGCACGTGGGTGATGCCCATGAGGGCGTCGTCCACGGGGTTGACGAGGGTGTAGAGCGGGGAGCCGTCGGCGCGGACAATGACGTAGTCCGGGATGCTGCCGGCCTTGAAGGTGATCTCGCCGCGGACCATGTCCGTGAACGTGACGTCCTCGTCGGGCATCCGGACGCGCAGCACAGGCTGGCGGCCCTCGGCCTTGAACGCGGCGAGCTGGTCCTCGGAGAGTTCGCGGTCGAAGTTGTCGTAGCCGAGCTTCGGGTCGCGGCCGGCGGCGCGGTGGCGGGCTTCAACTTCTTCCGGCGAGGAGTAGCACTCGTAGGCGTAACCGGCGTCGATCAGCTTGGCCACGACGTCCTTGTAGAGGTCCAGGCGCTGCGACTGGCGGTAGGGCTCGTGCGGGCCGCCGACTTCCACGCCCTCTTCCCAGGTGATGCCGAGCCATTTGAGGGCCTCGAGCAGCTGCTGGTAGCTCTCCTCCGAGTCGCGGGCCGCGTCCGTGTCCTCGATCCGGAACACAAAGGTGCCCTTCGTGTGCCGGGCATGGGCCCAGTTGAACAGGGCGGTGCGGATCAGGCCGACGTGCGGGGTGCCCGTGGGTGACGGGCAGAACCGGACACGGACCGGGGTGTCAGCGGTGACTTCACCGGTGGAGGCAGCAAGGGCGGAGCTGGGAACGGCGTCGGCCGCGGAAGCAGTAGTCATAGTGGTACCAACATTACCAATCTCTCCCAACGCCACCCGCCCGGAATTCCGCCCCGGAAATACCGCTGCGGAAACGGACAGCCGCCCCGTGGATCCACGGGGCGGCTGTCTGAAATCGGCGCGAAGCAACCGTTAGCGGCGGACCACCGGGTTGGAGAGCCGTCCGATGCCCTCGATCTCGACCTCATAGCGGTCGCCTGCCTGCACGGCGCCGACGCCGGCCGGGGTACCGGTCATGATGACGTCGCCCGGGAGCAGGGTGAAGGCCTGCGAGACGATGGAGACGAGCTCCCGGACGCCGCGGATCATCTGGTTCGTGCTGCCGTCCTGGCGCAGTTCGCCATTGAGCCGGCCTTGGATCTGCAGGTCCTCGGTGTCGAGCTCGGTCTCGATCCACGGCCCGAGCGGGGCCGAGGTGTCGAAGCCCTTGGCCCGGGCCCACTGCAGGTCCGTCTTCTGGACGTCGCGGGCAGTGAGGTCGTTGCCGCAGGTGTAGCCGAAGATCACATCATCGACCCGGTCCTCGGGCACGTCCTTGCAGATCCGGCCAATGACGACGCACAGCTCGGCCTCGAAGGAGACGTCCTCGGAGAACTCCGGCAGGACAATGGGATCGTTGGGCCCGATCACGGACGTGTTGGGCTTGAGGAACAGCAGGGGCTGCGCCGGGACCTCGTTGCCGAGCTCCCGGGCGTGCTCCGCGAAGTTGCGGCCAACCCCGATCACCTTGCTGCGGGGGATGATCGGCGCCAGCAGGCGGACGTCCTCCAGCTTGTGCTTTACGGGGGTTCGTTCCACGCCGTGGAAGAAGGGGTCGCCCTTGATGACAGTGACTTCCTCACTGCCGGGCTCACCTTCCACGATGCCGTAGAGGGGATCAGAATCGACTACAAACCGGGCGATACGCATGGTTCCTAGCCTACCGTCCCCTCGGTGCGCAGGTAGTCCAGCTGCGCGGCGACGGAGAGCTCCGCGGCGCGGCGGACGGAGGGGTCGACGTCGGCGTACACGGCGTCCGTGACGGCTCGGACATCGGCGTCGGCGCCCAGTGCCGCGAGGGCTGCCCGGACCTGTTCGAGCCGGCCGCGCCGGTGGTCCCGGTAGGCGCGGGCGACGGCGTCCAGGGCCGGCAGCACCGGGCCGTGGGCCGGCAGCACCGTGGCCGGCCCGAGGCGTTCGAGCCGGTCCAGCGAGTCGAGGTAGTCCCGGAGGGTGCCGTCGGGGTAGTCCAGCACCGTGGTTCCGGAGCCCAGAATCGTGTCCCCGGTCAGCACAGAGCCGTGCGGTCCGTCCTGCGGCAGGTGGAAGCACAGCGAATCCGAGGTGTGGCCCGGCGTCGCCAGGACCCGGATGTCAGTGCCGGCCGCCCGGATGGTTTCGCCGTCCTGCAGCGGGGGTGCGCCGTGGCAGTGGGCGGGGTCCGCGGCCCGGACCGGTGCGCCCGTCAAGGCGGAAAACCTCTCGGCGGCCGCGGTGTGGTCCGCGTGCCGGTGTGTGATCAGGATGAGTTCGACCGGTCCCTCGCCGGCCAGCGCCTGCAGGTGCGGCTCGTCGAGGGGCCCGGGGTCGACGGCCACCCTGGCCGCCGCCCCCGGGGCGGCAATGAGATAGGAGTTGGTGCCTTCCAGGCTCATGGGGCCCGGATTCGGGGCGAGGCGGAACCGGGTCAGCTCACTGCTGCGGACAATGCCGCGGGATGTCTCGGAGGTCACGGACCCATCCTTGCATTGAATCGGGCGTCGTTGGCTCCAGCCCGGGACCACAGACGCCGACGGCGGCCCTCACCCGAAGGTGGGGACCGCCGTCGTGCACTTAGACGTTCTGTGGCTATGCCAGCCGGGTCAGCCAACCGTGGGTGTCCTCCACGGTGCCGGTCTGGATCCCGAGCAGCTGGGCGCGGATGGCCAGGGTGGTCTCCCCCGCCGTGGCGTCCTCGGAGCCGATGAACTCGGTGGCGTCCTTGAGCACGCCGATGGGGGTGATGACCGCGGCGGTGCCGCAGGCGAAGACCTCGGCAATGTCTCCGGAGGCAACACCGTCGCGCCACTCATCCAGGGTGATCTTGCGTTCAGTGACGTCCCGGCCCATGTCCCGGGCCACCTGGATCACGGACATCCGGGTGATGCCTTCCAGGATGGTGCCGGAGAGCGCGGGGGTGACGAGCGAGCCGTCCTTCATGACGAAGAAGACGTTCATGCCGCCGAGTTCCTCGACGGCGTTGTCGTTGAACTGGTCCAGGAAGAGGACCTGCTTGCAGCCGTTGACCTCGGCCTCCTGCTGGGCGATCAGCGAGGCAGCGTAGTTGCCGCCGCACTTGGCGGCGCCTGTTCCGCCGCGGCCGGCGCGGGCGTATTCGCGCGAGATCCAGATGGAGACGGGCTTGAGTTCGCCGCCGAAGTAGTTGCCGGCCGGGGAGGCGATCACGCGGAAGGAGACCTCGCGCGCTGCCCGCACGCCAAGGAACGCCTCGGTGGCGATCATGAAGGGCCGCAGGTACAGGGCTTCGCCGTCGCCGGCGGGGACCCAGTCCTTGTCTGCCGCGACGAGCTCGCGGATGGCGCCGAGGAAGTATTCTTCCGGGAGTTCGGGCAGGGCCAGGCGCCGGGCGGACTTGTTCAGCCGGGCGGCGTTGGCCTCGGGCCGGAACGTCCAGACCGAGCCGTCGGCGTGGCGGTAGGCCTTGAGGCCCTCGAAGATCTCCTGGCCGTAGTGCAGCACGGCGGCGGACGGGTCCAGGGAAATCGGGCCGTAGGGCTCAACGCGCGCGTCGTGCCAGCCGCCGTTGCCGGCGGCGTCGACGCTGTAGTCCACAATCGCGGTGTGGTCGGTGAAATAGTCGCCGAATCCCGGGTTTGCCAGGATGGCGGCACGCTCTTCAGCAGACTTCGGGGTCTCCGACAGGTGCTGGGTGAATTCGACGCCATGGGCAGTCTGAGTCATGGTTCCTCCACGATCGGCTGCCTGGCGTGGGAACGTGGTTCACCCTCGGACCACGGCAGCATATTGGTGATTCGAAACAAGCTTACGCCCGTTGGCAGCACGGTTTTGCGGTGCCTGCAGTCGCCTGCAGTCCAGGAAATGCAGCCCGGGCCTACAGCGCCGCCGCGATGGCGTCGCCGATCGCGCTGGTGGTGCGGACGGCGCCGTCGCGGGCTTCGACGTCGGCCGTGACGGCCGCCTCGATCTTCCGGGCGGCGCCGGCGAAGCCGAGGTGGTCGAGCAGGAGCGCCGCGGAGAGGATGGCGGCGGTGGGGTCGGCCTTCTGCTGGCCGGCGATGTCCGGGGCAGACCCGTGGACCGGTTCGAACATGGACGGCGCGGTGCGGTCCATGTTGAGGTTGCCGGAGGCGGCGAGGCCGATCCCGCCGGTCACGGCCGCCGCGAGGTCGGTGATGATGTCGCCGAACAGGTTGTCGGTGACAATCACGTCGAAGCGGGCCGGATCGGTGACCATGAATATCGTGGCGGCGTCGACGTGGAGGTAGTCGTGCGTAACGTCGGGGAACTCCTGGGCCACGGCCTCGACCGTGCGCTTCCAGAGCTGGCCGGCGAAGACCAGGACGTTGTGCTTGTGCACCAGGGTGAGCTTCTTGCGGGGGCGGTCGTTGGCCCGGCGGAACGCGTCGCGGACCACGCGCTCCACGCCGTGGGCGGTATTCAGGGACACTTCGGTGGCCACCTCGTGGGGGGTGCCGGCGCGCAGTGTGCCGCCGTTGCCCACGTAGGGGCCCTCGGTGCCTTCGCGGACGACGATGAAGTCGATCTCGCCGGGGTTCGCGAGCGGGCTGCCGACGCCGGCGTACAGGCGGGAGGGCCGCAGGTTGACGAAGTGGTCCAGGCTGAAGCGCAGCTTCAGCAGGAGCTCGCGCTCGATGATGCCGGAGGGGATCCGGGTGTCGCCGGGGGCCGCGCCGACGGCGCCGAACAAGATGGCGTCGCGGGTGCGGAGGTCGGCGAGGGTGGCCGCGGGGAGGGTCTCCCCCGTCGTGAGCCAGTGCTCCGCGCCCAGCTTGTAGTGGGTCTGCTGGAGCACGATCCCTTCTGCGGCCGCGGCCTTTTCAAGGACCTTCAGGGCTTCGGCGGTGACCTCCGGGCCGATGCCGTCGCCCGGGATGACTGCCAGATCAATCGTGGATGCGCTCATATTTTCAGGGTAGCCAAGTGATCCACATTCTGGTCAAGTTGTCTCACTATTCGGCCACCCCTACGGACGCTCCCTCACTTTCGGCAGGAAAAGACGAAACGCTCCCGCACTTCCGAAACGGAAGTGCGGGAGCGTCACTCGAAACGCCGCCGGATCTGCGGGAGCGTCAGGGCCGCAGGGGCTCAGGCTTCGGCGGGTTCCTCGTACTTCGGGAACACCGGGGCCGGGGCGGGAAGTTCCGTGCCGGCGGCGATCGGGGTGCCCAGGGCCGAGAACTGGCGCGCCCCGCCCTCGGGCTGGCCGAGCGTATGCAGGATCGCCGCCGTCGCCACCGGCATGACCGGCTGGGCCAGGACCGCGACGATCCGCAGCACCTCGAGCGTCACGTAGAGCACCGTGTTCATGCGTTCGACGTCGGTCTTGCGCAGCACCCACGGGGCCTGCTCGGCGAAGTAGGCGTTGGTGTCCCCCAGGACAGCCCAGATGGCCTCCAGTGCGCGGCTGAACTCCTGCTTCTCGAACGCGGCCCGGGCGGAGTCCAGCAGTCCGTTGGCCTGGGCCAGAATCGCGGTGTCCTCGGCGGAAAATGCGCCGGGCGCGGGCACGCGGCCCTCGCAGTTCTTGGCCACCATGGACAGCGACCGCTGGGCCAGGTTGCCGAAGTTGTTGGCGAGGTCGGAGTTCATCCGGCCCACGATTGCCTCGTGGTTGTAGTTGCCGTCCGCGCCGAAGGGGACCTCGCGCAGGAAGAAGTAGCGGACCTGGTCCAGGCCGTACTGGGCCACGAAGTCCGCGGGGGCCACCACGTTGCCCAGCGACTTGGACATCTTGACGCCGTTGTTCTGCAGGAAGCCGTGGATCATGATCCGCTTCGGCAGCTCCAGTCCGGCGCTCATGAGGAACGCCGGCCAGTAGATGGCGTGGAAGCGGGAGATGTCCTTGCCGATCACGTGCACGTCGGCCGGCCAGAACTTCTTGAAGGAGTCCGAGTCGACGTCCGGGTAGCCGACCCCGGTGAGGTAGTTGGTCAGCGCATCGACCCACACGTACATGACGTGCTTGTCGTTGCCGGGCACGGGAACGCCCCAGTCGAACGTGGTGCGGCTGATGGACAGGTCCTCCAGACCGCGCCGGACGAAGCTGATGACCTCGTTGAAGCGGGACTGCGGGGCGCCGAATTCCGGGTGGGCCTCGTAGAGCGCCAGCAGTTTGTCCTGATAGGCGGAGAGCCGGAAGAAGTAGCTCTCCTCGGCCGTCCAGGTGACCTCGGTGTCGGATTCGCGCGAGTAGCGGATCCCGTCGTCCTTGACCACGGTCTCGTCCTCGACGTAGAACGCCTCGTCGCGGACCGAGTACCAGCCTTCGTACTTGGACAGGTAGATGTCCCCGTTGGCTTCCATCTTCTTCCAGATGGCCTGCGACGCCGCGTAGTGGTCGGCGTCCGTGGTGCGGATGAAACGGTCGTAGGAGACCCCCAGGGCCGCGTGCGCCGCCTTGTAGATCTCGGCGTTCCGGTCCACCAGTTCCTTGGGCGTGACGCCTTCCTTCTCGGCGGCCTGGGCGATCTTCATGCCGTGCTCGTCGGTTCCGGTCAGGAAGAAGACGTCGTACCCGTCCAGGCGCTTGAAGCGGGCCATCGCATCGGTGGCGATGTACTCGTACGCATGGCCGATGTGCGGCACCCCGTTGGGGTACGTGATGGCCGTGGTGATGTAGAACGGGGTCTGGTCAGTTGAAGTCACGGTCTAAATCTAGATCAGTTCTGTGAGGGTATCGCTCTGGCGGACCAGTTCGTGGTCATGTGAAGCGACCAGCACGGCGATGCCGTCCGAGGTGGTGTCCTTGAGGATGCTGATGATGCGGTTGGCCGCGGCACGGTCCAGGCTGGCCGTGGGCTCGTCGACCACCAGGACGCGGGTGCCGAGGATGAGCGCCCGGGCGATCGCGACGCGCTGGCGTTCACCGCCGGAAAGCTGCGCCGGGCGGTGGCGCATGCGCCGGCCCAGGCCCACGAGGTCCAGGAGGTCCTTGGCCATGTCGCGGCGCTTCTCGACCTCGCCGTCGGGCACGGCCGGCAGCAGGACGTTCTCGAGCGCGCTCATCCCGTCGATCAGGGCACCGCCCTGGTCGACGTAGCCGATCAGGGCCCGGCGGCGGTCGGCGATTTCGTCGTCGCCCATGGTCTCGAGCGAGTCGCCTTCCCAGAACACCCGGCCCGACGTCGGCAGGGTCAGTCCCGCGCCGACGGTCAGGATGCTGGTCTTGCCCGAGCCGGAGCGTCCCGCGACGCAGTGCATTTCGCCGGCGTGCAGCGTCATGTTGAAGTCGTCCACGACGTTGACGGCCTCGGCACCGCCCTTGCCGCCGCCGTAGTGGATGGTGATGTTGCTCAGTTCCAGCGGGGTGGCGTGGTCCGTGGCCTTCACGATCGTGTTGGCGCGGGTCTTGTGCGCACCGCGACGGGTGCTGGCGGTCATCCGGTCGTGTGCCTCCCGGTCAAGGTTCAGCTCGTTAGTCATTGGACCACTTTCGTTGCAATCGGAATCCAGCAAAGTACAGCTACGAGACCGGCAATTGCGGCCCACAGCGCGGCATAAGGGGCCAGGAGGAGGCCGATGCCGAGGGCGCCCACAACACCCAGCGGCAGCGCGACGGTTCCCACCATGGCGTTTTCAAAGAAGCGGACCTGGCCCAGCATGTCCGGGTTCCAGCCCATGGCCCGCAGCGTGCCGAGGTACTGGCGCTTGGCCTGCAGCTCGAAGCGGCCGGTGACCATGGTCAGCAGCAGCCCGACGGCAACACCGGACACGCCCAGGATGATGCTGGGCAGGGCGATGCTCGCCGCGGCCAGCCCGCTGAGGGCGCTGGCGCCGGCGGCCCGCGGAATGTCGATCAGCAGGGCGACGAGTCCGCCGACGGCCGCGGCGAAGACACCGACGGCAACGGCCAGGGAGATGGTGTTGAACTTGTTGGTGCTCAGCTGCCGGTTCGCGAAGGTCAGCGGGGAATCGACCGCGATGAGCCGTTCATCGTGTTGCGGCTCCTGGTCCACGACGTCGCGGTGGCGCAGCTGCTGCGCCGCGACGAACGCGGCACCGGCGTACAGCACCAGGACCGACGCCGAGACCACCGCGGTGGCGGTGCTCCAGCTGATCAGGCTCAGGACGACACCGACGACGGCCAGCAGCGCGGCGCCGACGCCGAATTCGGCCAGCACCCAGGAACGGATCTTGCGCTGGGTCCAGCCCATGGCGCGCAAAGTACCGGCCTCGCTGCGCCGTTTGCGGATGTAACTGACGGTGGAGGCTCCGGTCAGGAGGGCAGCACCGCAGAGGGTCAGGAACAGCAGGGTCAGGTTCGTGGCGGTCAGCGAGCCGGACACGGCGTCCGCGGCGTCCTGGCGGACCCACGACTGCTGCACGGTGCCCAGCGGCGATTCCTTGCCGGCGTCGTCCTTGGAGTAGCCGGGAACGGCGATGCTGGCGTCTTCGCGGGCCGATCCGGCCACCACGGTGGCCTGCAGGCCCATGTCGCGGATCTCGTTGGCGAGCTTCTCCACCTCGGGCTGCGCCTGTTTCCAGCTGCCCGGAACCTTGGCGCGGACCCGGACGGCGTCGATCACGTTGGCGTTCGCATCGTAGCCGCGGGCGGCGGCGAGGCCGTAGTAGTCGGTGATGGCTCCGGCGGACTGGCTGACCAGTCCCGTGGCGCTCAGCGAGGGCTTGAGTTCGGTGTTGACGTCCTTGCCCGACGCGTCTTTGGTCAGGGTGAACGGCGCGGGGTCATAGCCGCCCAGGGGCAGCCGGTTGACGTCGCCGGCAGCTTCCTTGACGTTCGCGGCGTCGAAGGTGCCGTAGACCATGGCCAGCGGCGTGGCCAGCTTCTTGCCGGTTTCGAGGTTCTGGCGGTAGGAGCGCTCGTCTACCGGCTCGCGCTGGGTCTGGTCGACGGCTTCGCCGTTGGCGGCCTTGTCCGGCAGTCGGTTCACGGTGACCCAGTCTCCGGGCGTGGCGCTCTTGTCAACGGCGCCGTTGGCGGCGGTTTCGCCGTCCTTGTACGTCGGGGCGGCGGCGAAGTTGGTGGTCCAGGTGGCCGGGTTGTAGAGACCCTGGCTGAAGGATCCGGTGTCGCCCATGAGCTGGGAGAGGTCCTTGGACCCGGGCCAGGCGAGGGCGAACGGGGACTTGGAAACGAACGGCAGGTAGTCCTTGTCCAGCGAGCGGGTCACGGTGCCGACGTCCTTGGTGACGTTGCCGGAGTCGTCGATTTCCTCGATTTTGACCGAGTACTTCAGGTCCAGGGCGGTGCCCGAGCGCACGATCAGCGGGATGGCCTGCGAATCGTCGGTGAGCTGGCCGTCGCGCTTGGCCTGCTGGTACTGGGTCATCAGCGGTGCCCAGTACTTGAGCTTGACGCCGAGGAAGTCCGGGCCTTCCTTGAGTTCGTCCATGCTGATGCCGTTGGTGAAGAGGCTCTCGAAGTGCCGGCCGATCGCGCCGGCGTTGCGGGCGTCCGCGGGCGGGGCCTTCTCCAGCGGGGACAGGAAGTCACCGGCCGTGCCGAGCAGCGCACGTTCGGAGACGGGGTCGACGGCGACGACGGACTCGGTCACCTGCGGAGCCATCGGCAGGGAAACGGAGAGGTTGAAGAGGTTGTGCTCGGAGCCGCCGGCCGGGGTGGGGAACTTGATGCCGGTCTCGCCCGCCGGGCCCTGGATGCGGACGTTCTTGCCGCCGTCGACCTGTTCCTCGACCAACTTCGCCTTGCCGAGGGAGCCCTCGGCCGTGGTCTTGAACAGGGTCTGGTCGGAGTGGCCGTCGGAGCTGACGGCGCTGGCCGTGAGGCGGTATTTCTTCGGCGTGTCGCTCAGTACCGATTCCGCGGCCGGCCACTTGCTCGGATCCGTCGCGGTCGGGTCGCCGGAGGTGCCCGCGAGGCCCGCGTTGAAGCCCAGGTAGTCGGTGGCGTCCAGCCGCGGCGACTCCAGGTTCTGCGTCACGCGCGAGACGAGGCTGATGGGGGCGGCCACAGAGGTGCCGGAGAGCTTGCGGATCGAATCCAGCTGCTCGAAGCTGATGCCGCCCTGGCCGGTGGCGATGTCGGGCTGCATCAGGCCGCCGTTATCCTTCGCCTTGGCCTGCACCAGGACGTCATAGAGCCCCCGGGAGTTTTGGTCCACGGTCCTGCTCAGCGCCGCCTGGGACTGACCCTGGACGAGCACGGACAGGCACATGGCCACGATCAAAATGGACGCGGTCAGCAAAAGCACTCTGCTTCTGATGAACCTCTGGACGGCGTTCATTGGGCTCCTGAAAGCTGGATTGCGTGCGCACGCCGCAGTTCATTTCCTGAGGAAGTGAAGGCGTCCCGTGTCGGGCGTGCAAAAGTAAGGGCCGGTCTGCCGGCCTAGACCCGAAATTCGGTCCTAGCCATTGTACGCAGACCGGCCGGCCTCTCGTGGCCGCCGGTGGCGGTCATGCCGCCGCCGGGGCCACGCGGGGAGGATTTCAGTCCTCGAGGTCAACCTCGCGGACCATGTCAGCGCCGATCCCGGCCTTGATCGCGTCAAGGACCTGCTGGGGAACGGAGCTGTCGATGGTCAGCAGGGCCAGCACCTGGCCGCCTTCCGCCTGGCGTGCCACCTGCATGCCGGCGATGTTGATGTTGTTCATGCCCAGGATGTGGCCGATCGTGCCGATCACGCCGGGGCGGTCCGAGTAGGCAACCACCACGAGGTGTTCGCTGATCGGGATTTCCACCTCGTAGCCGTTGACGCCGACCAGTTTCTGGATCTGCTTCGGGCCCGTCAGGGTTCCGGCGACGGAGATCTGGCTGCCGTCGCTGAGGGCGCCGCGCAGGGTCAGGACGTTGCGGTACGACTCGGTGTCCGGCGTCGTGATGAGGCGGACGTTGATGCCGCGCTGCTCGGCGATGACGGGTGCGTTGACATAGGAGACCTGCTCGGTCACGACGTCGGCGAAGATGCCCTTGAGCGCCGCGAGTTCCAGGACCTTGACATCGAGCGAGGAGATCTCGCCGGCCACCTCGACGTCGAACTGGGTGAGGGAGGCATGGGTCAGCGCGGTGAAGATGCGGCCAAGCTTTTCCATCAGCGGGATGCCGGGGCGGACGTCCGGGGCGATGACACCGCCGGCGACGTTGACGGCGTCGGGGACCAGTTCGCCGGCCAGGGCCAGGCGGACGGACTTGGCGACGGAGACGCCGGCCTTCTCCTGGGCCTCGTCGGTGGAGGCGCCCAGGTGCGGGGTCACCACGACGTTGTCGAGTTTGAAGAACGGCAGGTCGGTGCTGGGTTCCTTGGAGAAGACGTCGACGCCGGCGCCGGCGATGTCACCGGCCTGCAGCGCGGTGTAGAGGGCTTCCTCGTCCACCAGGCCGCCGCGGGCGACGTTGACGACGTACGCCGTGCTCTTCATCTTCTTGAACGCCTCGGCGCCGAGCATGCCGACGGTTTCCGGGGTCTTGGGCATGTGGATGGTGATGAAGTCCGACTGGGCCAGGAGCTCGTCGAGCGTCACCAGCTGCACGCCGAGCTGGGCGGCCCGGGCGGAGGTGATGTAGGGGTCGTACGCGAGGATCTTGGTGTCGAAGCCCTTCAGGCGGGCCGCGACCAGGGCGCCGATCCGGCCCAGGCCGATGATGCCGATCTTCTTCTCGAAGAGCTCGATGCCGGTGTACTTGGAGCGCTTCCACTCCCCGTCCTTGAGGGCGGAGCTGGCCTGCGGGATGTGGCGGGCGAGGCTCAGGATGTGCCCGACGGTCAGTTCGGCGGCGGAGACGATGTTGGAGGTCGGCGCGTTGACCACCATGACGCCGGCCTGGGTGGCCGCCTTGATGTCCACGTTGTCCAGGCCGACGCCGGCGCGGGCGATGACCTTGAGGTTCTTGGCGGCGGCGATGGCCTCGGCGTCCAGCTGGGTGGCGGAGCGGACCAGGATCGCGTCGACGTCGGCGATCGCGGAGAGCAGCTGGGAACGGTCGGAGCCGTCAGTCTGGCGGATTTCAAAGTCCGGGCCGAGGGCCTCGACTGTGGCGGGCGAAAGTTCCTCAGCGAGGAGTACGACAGGTTTGGTGCTTGTCACCGGTGACCTCTTTAGCTCTCTTGTGTATCTGGTGGGGATTTTGGTGAATCGGGTGGTACGGGTGGTGCGGGTGGTGCTGGACAGCAGGGAAGCCGGACCCCAGGATGTGGTGTCCGGCTCCCCTGCCGGGCAATGCCTAGCGGGCCACTGTTCCTTCGGTGTAGTCGTCTTCGTTCTTGATCCAGGAGAACAGCTTGCGCAGTTCGCGGCCGGTGGCCTCGATCGGGTGGTCTTCACCCTTCTTGCGCAGCGCCTTGAACTCCGGCGCGCCGGCGTCCTGGTCGTCGATGAAGCGCTTGGCGAAGGTGCCGTCCTGGATGTCCGCGAGGACAGCCTTCATGTTTTCCTTCACCTGCGGGGTGATGACGCGGGGGCCGGAGACGTAGTCGCCGTATTCCGCGGTGTCCGAGACGCTCCAGCGCTGCTTGGCGATGCCGCCCTCGACCATGAGGTCGACGATCAGCTTGAGCTCGTGCAGCACCTCGAAGTAGGCGACCTCGGGCTTGTAGCCGGCCTCGGTGAGGGTCTCGAAGCCGTACTGGATCAGCTGCGAGGCGCCGCCGCAGAGGACAGCCTGCTCGCCGAAGAGGTCGGTTTCGGTCTCTTCGGTGAAGGTGGTCTCGATGACGCCCGCACGGGTGCCGCCGATCGCCTTGGCGTAGGACAGGGCCAGTTCCTTGGCCTTGCCGGACGGGTTCTGCTCGACGGCGATCAGGTCCGGCACGCCTCGGCCGGCTTCGAACTCGCGGCGCACGATGTGGCCCGGGCCCTTGGGGGCGACGAGGGCGACGTCGACGTCGGCCGGGGGCTGGATGTAGCCGTAGCGGATGTTGAAGCCGTGGCCGAAGAACAGGGCGTCGCCCGGCTGCAGGTTCGGGGCGATGTCCTCGGCGTAGACGTGGCGCTGGACCTGGTCCGGGGTCAGGACCATGATGAGGTCGGCCTCGGCGACGGCGTCGGCAACGTTCAGGACCCGCAGGCCCTCGGCCTCGGCCTTGGCCCGGGACTTCGAGCCTTCCTTCAGGCCGACGCGGACGTCAACGCCGGAATCGCGGAGGCTGAGGGCGTGGGCGTGGCCCTGGGAGCCGTAACCGATGACGGCGACGGTGCGGCCCTGGATGATCGACAGGTCGGCGTCGTCGTCGTAAAACATTTCAGTCACTGGGGTGTCTCCTTTTGAGTGGATTCTTCGTAGATATTGTCTGTGGTGCTGCGGTACAACGGGGCGGCTCCGGCGGTCTTACGCGCTGCGGAGGGCCCTGTCACTCATGGAGCGGGATCCCCGCCCAACGGCCAAGGTGCCGGACTGCACGATTTCGCGGATGCCGAATGGCTCAAGCACTGACAAGAGTGCGGTGAGTTTCTCGGGGTGGCCCGTTGCCTCAATGACCACCGACTCTGTGGAGACGTCGACCACTGAGGCGCGGAACAGGTCTGCAGCCTGGGTGACCTGCAGGCGTGTTGCGGCATCCGCACGTACCTTGACCAGGATGTGGTCGCGCTGTACGGAAGATTCGGAGGTGAGCTCGACGATCTTGATCACGTTGACCAGCTTGTTCAGCTGCTTCGTGACCTGTTCGATCAGCTCACCATCGGCGTCGACCACCACGGTCATCCGGGACATGCCCGGAACCTCGGTGGGGCCGACGGCCAGGGAATTGATGTTGAAGGCCCGGCGGGCGAAGAGGCTGGCGACGCGGGTCAGCACACCGGGCTTGTCTTCGACCAGAACGGACAATGTGTGGCGGGTCATGTTCAGTCCTCCTCTTCCCATTCCGGGGTCATGTTGCGGGCAACCTGGATCTGGTCGTTGCTGACCCCCGCGGGGACCATCGGCCACACCATCGAGTTGGGGCTCACGACGAAGTCGATGACCACGGGGCGGTCATTGATCTCCAGTGCCTTCTGGATGGTGGCGTCGATGTCCTCGTCGCGTTCGCACCGGAAGGCGGCGCAGCCGTAGGCATCCGCCAGCTTGACGAAGTCCGGGATGCGGACCGTGTCGTGGCCCGTGTTGAGGTCGGTATTGGAGTAGCGGCCCTCGTAGAACAGGGTCTGCCACTGCCGGACCATGCCCAGGGAGGAGTTGTTGATGATGGCTACCTTGATGGGGATCTTGTTGATCGCGCAGGTGGCCAGTTCCTGGTTGGTCATCTGGAAGCAGCCGTCGCCGTCGATGGCCCAGACCACGCGGTCCGGTTCGCCCACTTTGGCGCCCATGGCCGCCGGCACGGCGTAGCCCATGGTGCCCGCGCCGCCGGAGTTGAGCCAGGCGTGCGGGCGTTCGTACTTGATGAACTGCGAGGCCCACATCTGGTGCTGTCCGACGCCGGCCACATAGATGGCCTCGGGGCCGGTCAGGGCGCCGATTCGTTCGATGACGCGCTGCGGGGCGCTGAGGCCGTCTTCGGGTTCGGTCCAGCCGAGGGGGTAGGTTTCCTTGAGGTTGTTAAGGAATGCCCACCAGGTGGTCAGGTCCGGGGTGCCGAAGGCTTCGAACTGCAGGCGCAGGGCATCTGTCAGTTCCGGGATGATCTCTTTGACCGAGCCGACGATGGGGACGTCGGCCGTGCGGTTCTTGGAGATTTCCGCCGGATCGATGTCGGCGTGGATGACCTTGGCGTTCGGGGCAAAGGACTTCAGGATGCCAGTCACGCGGTCATCGAACCGGGCGCCCAGGGTGATCAGCAGGTCCGACTGCTGCAGGGCTGTCACGGCGGAAACCGTGCCGTGCATGCCCGGCATGCCCACGTGCTGGGGGTGCGAGTCCGGGAACACGCCCCGGGCCATCAGGGTGGTGACCACGGGGGCGCCGGTCAGCTCGGCCAGTTCACGCAGCTCGGCCGAGGCGTGGGCCTTGACCACTCCGCCGCCGACGTAGAGCACGGGCTTGCTGGCACCGGAAATGAGCCGGGCGGCCTCGCGGACCTGCTTGCTGTGGCCGCGCACCACGGGCCGGTATCCCGGGAGATCGATCTTGGGCGGCCAGGAGAACGTCATCTGGCCCTGCTGGGCGTCCTTGGCGACGTCCACGAGGACCGGGCCAGGGCGTCCGGTGGACGCCAGGTGGAACGCCTCGGCCATCACATGCGGGATGTCGTTGGGGTCCGTGACCAGGAAGGAGTGCTTCGTGATCGGCATGGTGATCCCGACGATGTCCGCTTCCTGGAATGCGTCGGTGCCGATCACCCCGCTGGAGACCTGGCCGGTGATGGCCACTATCGGCACGGAGTCCATGTGGGCGTCCATGATGGCGGTAACGAGGTTGGTGGCACCCGGGCCCGAGGTGGCGATGCAGACGCCAACCCGTCCGGTAACCATGGCGTAGCCTTGCGCGGCGTGGCCGGCTCCCTGTTCGTGACGGACCAAAACGTGGTTCATTTTGGAGGCCATCAAGGGGTCGTAGGTGGGCAGGATCGCGCCACCGGGCAAACCGAAAATGTCCTGGACGCCGAGTTCTTCGAGCGAGCGGACAATTGCTTGCGAACCGGTCATGACAGTCGGGGGTACGACGTTGTTCGGTCCGAGGACAGGAGAGACAGCAGCAGAGTCGACGCCGGCGTCAGCCGGACGTTCGACGCGTTCCGGAGCCTTGTGGGCTCCAGTGGACTTGGTGGCCATCAGCGAGGGGCTGATCGGCGATCCTTTGCTCATCGGACTCTTCCTTTGTGGATCTTCGGTGATCGTGGAACTACTGTTTTTGTTCTGGTGGTGCGGCTGGTGCTGCGGGAAATAAAAAAACCCCTCAGCCGACGGGCTCTTCGAGGGGTTGCGCGTGACGGTTCGTTACCAGTGAAGGCTAATGAGCCACGCGCTTGGTAAGTACGACAGAAACACCTGCAGCGCTTTCGACTGCAGTGCACTCAAATTCAGTGGCTCCGGCTGTAACGATCTCGATCATGCGTTCAGTTTTCCCTCTGAGTGAGACGGGTGTCAACGAGCCCGGCCCGTGTCTCACTATTTGGACAACGGTGTCCACTAGCTGGTCCTCCTGGTCTCCCCTTGCCCCCCGACACCGAACGGCGAGCCGCCCATATTGGCGGCAGGGCTTAATAAGGGAAACGCCGAGGGCCCCGGAGTGGGCGGCGCCCAGCGCCGTCCACTCCGGGTAGGCGTTACCCGTTACCCGCAGTACGCGCCCGTGGAGGCGCTGTGGACGAGCTTGGCGTACTTGGCGAGCACGCCCTTCGTGAACTTGGCCGGTAGCGGCTCCCAGCCGACCTTGCGGGCCTCGAGCTCGGCGCCGTCGACCAGGAGGTCGAAGGTGCGCGCCGCGATGTCCACGCGGATCCGGTCGCCGTCCTTGACGAACGCGATGGGGCCGCCGTCGACGGCTTCCGGCGCAACGTGGCCGATGCACAGGCCGGTGGTTCCGCCGGAGAACCGTCCGTCGGTCAGCAGCAGGACGTCCTTGCCCAGGCCCGCGCCCTTGATGGCGCCGGTGATGGCGAGCATCTCGCGCATGCCGGGGCCGCCCTTGGGGCCTTCGTAGCGGATCACAACGACGTCGCCCTTGTGGATCTCACCCTTGTCCAGGGCATCGAGCGCGCCCTGTTCGCGTTCGAACACGCGGGCCGTGCCCTCGAAGACATCGGCGTCGAAACCGGCGCTCTTGACGACGGCGCCTTCCGGGGCCATCGAGCCGTGCAGGATGGTGATGCCGCCGGTCTTGTGGATCGGGTTGTCCAGTGCGCGCAGGATCTTGCCGTCCAGGTCCGGCGGGTTGATCGCGGCGAGGTTCTCGGCCACGGTCTTGCCGGTGACGGTGAGGCAGTCACCGTGCAGCAGGCCGGCGTCGAGCAGCGCCTTCATGATCACCGGCACGCCGCCGATCTTGTCGACGTCGGTCATCACGTAGCGGCCGAACGGCTTGAGGTCGCCCAGGTGCGGGATCTTGTCGCCAATCCGGTTGAAGTCCTCCAGCGTCAGCTCCACCTCGGCTTCGCGGGCGATGGCGAGCAGGTGCAGCACGGCGTTGGTGGAACCGCCGAAGGCCATCGTGACGGCGATCGCGTTCTCGAACGCCTTGCGCGTCATGATGTCGCGGGCGGTGATCCCCAGGCGCAGGAGGTTGACCACGGCTTCGCCGGACTTGTGCGCAAAGGCGTCGCGGCGGCGGTCCGCGGAGGGCGGTGCGGCGGAGCCGGGCAGGGACATGCCCAGGGCCTCGCCGATGCAGGCCATGGTGTTGGCGGTGTACATGCCGCCGCAGGCGCCCTCGCCCGGGCAGATGGCCTTTTCGATGCGGTCCAGGTCCTCGCGGCTCATCTTGCCGGCGGCGCACGCACCGACGGCCTCGAACGCGTCGATGAGGGTGACTTCCTTTTCGGAGCCGTCCTCGAGCTTGACCCAGCCGGGCATGATGGAGCCGGCGTAGAGGAACACGGCGGCCAGGTCCAGGCGGGCCGCGGCCATCAGCATGCCGGGCAGCGACTTGTCGCAGCCGGCCAGGAGCACGGAGCCGTCGATCCGCTCGGCCTGCATGACCGTCTCGACGGAGTCGGCGATGACTTCGCGGGACACCAGGGAGAAGTGCATGCCCTCGTGGCCCATGGAGATGCCGTCCGAGACGGAGATGGTGCCGAACTGCATGGGGAACCCGCCGCCGGCGTGGACGCCTTCCTTGGCGCCCTGGGCGAGCCGGTTCAACGAAAGGTTGCAGGGGGTGATCTCGTTCCACGAGCTCGCCACGCCGATCTGCGGCTTGGCGAAGTCGTCGTCGCCCATCCCGACCGCCCGGAACATGCCGCGCGCGGGGGCGGCATGGATTCCATCGGTAACGACCCGGCTGCGGGGCTTGATGTCCGGCTTGGTGTCTGCTGCTGTTTGGGTGTCCTGACTCATGGCTCAAAGTCTAGGGCTCTGCCACAGGCGCCAACGACCCAAGAACGGAGCGTTAAGCGGAAAACCGGGAATATTTCGATCAAATAGTGGACTCTCGTCTCACATCATGAAACCCTGGCCCCCTTTGACCTAGGCCCGGTGAGCCGCGTCACGCAGTTCCGGGGCCTCGGCGACACCTTGGGCCTCGGCCTTGAGCATCGCCAGGACCTGCTGGATGGTGGTCCGGGCCGCGACGTCCGGACGGGCCAGCGCCACGATGCTCCGGCTGGCCTTCACGCCCTCGAGCGGGCGCAGGACGAACCCCCGGCCCTGGTTGCTGACCGCCGTGTACCGCGGCAGCAGGCTCAGCCCGTGCCCGGCGCTGACCAGGGCTTCCAGGACCCTCAGATCCGGGAACTGCTGGGCCCGGACCGCCTGTGAGTCGGCCCGCACCTCGATCTGGCGCAGCACAGTGTCGAACGGAAAGCCCTCGGGGACTCCCATCCACGGAAAGCCGACGACGTCCTCGGCGCACAGTGTGGCTTTGCCGGCCAAAGCGTGCCCGGCCGGCAAGGCCACGTCCAGGGGTTCGTCCAGCAGCGGCACCACCGTCAGGCCCTGGCCGCCGAAGACTTCCGGACCGTCGACACTGTGCGCCAGGACGATGTCGTAGTCCGCGGTCAGCCCGGCGAACCCGGCAACGCCCGGGTCCTCGAAGTGCGCCTCGAACCGGAGCCCCTCGACGGCTTTGACCCGGTGCAGCATGCCCGGCAGGAACATCTCCGCGGCGCTGGGAAAGAAGGCTGCCACCACCCGTGTCTGCCAGCCGCGCCGGTACGTGTCGATGGTCGCTTCCGCCCGGGCCATGGCCGTCGACACGTCGGCGGCGGCGCCGGCCATGGCCAGCCCTGCCTCGGTAAGGCGCACTCCCCTGCCGGATTTCTCCACCAGGACGACGCCCAGTTCCTCCTGCAGGGTCTTCAGCTGCTGCGACACTGCAGATGGCGTGACCTTCATGGCCTCGGCCGTGGCGCCTACGGTCCCGCGGCCGGCGAGTTCACGCAGTATCTGCAGTCGCTTGAAATCCATGAGGCGAGGCTACACGCCGGGCCGGGTTTGATTCCGGTTCCGGGCGGCTCACCGGACCGGGGATCCGCTCCAGGAATGCCCGGCATTTGGCCGCCGGGAGGGTGGACAGCCGGCTTTGCCCGGACGTAACGTCAAGCATCGGCAACCATGCCTCATGGGCTGAATACGGACTGAAAGGCTCTGCTATGGACTGGATCGTCTGGCTCGTTGTCATCATCGTGGTGGTCGCTGTGGTCTGGCGGCTGCTGAACCGCAACAAGAGCCGCCCGGGCGCAGATTCCTCATCCGCCGCAGGCACCAGCACCGGCACTTCTGCCGGCATTTCTGCCGGCACCCCTGTCGGTTCGACGCCGGTGTCTGGAACGGCGACGGCGAGTCCGACGGCGGCGAGCGGTGCGGCGGCCAGTTCGACGGCGGCGGCCAGTGCGGCTGGCCCGGCAACGGCCGGGGCCGCGGGTCCGACAGCGGCCGCGGGTGCCGCCGGTGCCGCGGTGGCCGGCCCCGATGCAGCGCCTGCGCCTGAGCCGGACGCACCGTCCCGGGAGGCCACGGCTGCCCCCGAGGCGGCCGGGCCCGCAGCGGCCACCGCGGCCCAGACCATCGAGCCGGGCGCCGAGGCCGCCCCGGAAGCAACGGGCGTCCCGGGCAATGCCGAGTGGGAGACCCAGTGGTCCGAGACCGCCCCGCCGGCGCAGACACCCACCGCCGCGGCCCACGCTGAGCCGGCCCGCGGTGCGCACGCTGTGACGGCCGCCGAGCGTGGTGCTGCTGCGGAGACTGGCGCGGCGGGCCTGCCCGTCCACCACCCGGAATACACTGAGCCCCACGCGCCGACTCTGCCCGGGGCGGAATCGGCAGCCGCGGAACCGGTCGACGACGACACCGTTACCGGCACGGGCACTTCAACCAGCACTGGCGCCGGCACCGGCACCGGCACCGGCACGGCGATGCCAGGAGCACCCGACGCCGGGACACAGCACGCGGGTCCCGGCGACGCGGAAACAACGCAGATGGCAGCCTCGCCGGCAGCGGCCGGGGCCTCCGCCAGCCCAACGGCCGAGCCCACCGGCCATTTGGCCACTGAGGAGCCTTACGGCGAGGGGTCAGCGGCTCCGGCGGCCGACGGAAGCGGCCCTGAGGGTTTCACAGTCAAGGGCAATGCCTCGTCGATGATCTACCACGACGAGACCAGCCCGGCGTATGAGGAAACCCGGGCTGAGGTGTGGTTTGCCTCCCCGGCCCACGCCGAAGCAGCCGGGTTCCGGCCGCCGCGCCGGACACGGCAGTAGCCGGCGGTCCGGGCGGCCGACCCATCCCTTCTCATCGCGTCCGTTGATGCTCACCCGTATTACCGGCAGGTGCTTCATTGGCAGGGCAGTGGCCCGGGCCGTGGCGCTTGCCGTTGTCCTGTTTTTCCTGAGCGCCTGTACCGGCGGCTCAACCTCGCCCGTGGTTCAGCCGGGAGACCGCACTGCCACCGGCGCAGCGGGTACGGCCGGGGCAGCGGGTGAGCCCACGGTTGCGGGCCGGGTTAATGGGCTGCAACTCCCGTGGTCCGCGGTCCATCTACCCGACGGCACCGCGGTCATCTCCGAGCGCGACACAGCACTGCTCAGGACCATCAAAGACGGACAGCTCGGTACGGTCGGCAAAGTACCCGGCGTCGTGCCTGGCGGCGAAGGCGGCCTCCTGGGCCTTGCCCTTTCCCCCAACTTCGCGTCGGACCGTTACCTCTACGCCTACTTCACCGCGGCGGCGGACAACAGAATCGCCCGCATGCGGCTGGAGGAACGTGGCGGCCGGCTGGAGCTCGGTGCCTTGGAACCGGTTTTCACCGGCATTTCCAAGGCCGCCACGCACAACGGCGGCCGGATCCGCTTTGGGCCCGATGGTTTCCTGTACGTGGGGACGGGCGATTCGCAGCGCCGGGAGCAGCCGCAGGACCGCACGGCGCTCGGCGGAAAGATCCTCCGACTCACTCCGGATGGCAGGCCGGCACCGGGAAACCCGTTCGGCGATAACCCCGTCTACAGCTTCGGCCACAGGAACGTCCAGGGACTGGCCTGGGACAGCGCGGGCCGGCTGTGGGCCAGCGAATTCGGCCCGGACGTCAACGACGAGCTCAACCTGATCGTGCCGGGCGGCAACTACGGCTGGCCCGAGGTGACGGGTGCCCCGCACCGCCCCGGCTTCCTGGACGCCAAGGTGGTGTGGCCGTCGACGGCGGAGTCTTCCCCCAGCGGACTCGAAATTGCCGGCAGCACCGCCTACCTGGGCGCCCTGCGCGGCCAAAGGCTTTGGGTCGTTCCACTTAACGGCGAATTCGCCGGAGATCCTGTGAGCTATTTCACGGGAAAGTATGGCCGGGTGCGCAACGTTTCACTCGCTCCCGACGGGCGCCTGTGGCTCCTCAGCAATGGGCAAAACCCTGATTTCGCGCTGATTTTGAACCTCCCCGGCTGACCTGGGCCATCCCGCGCCCCTCGATTTCACACGACAGCCAATCTCGTGTAGAGTTTCATGTCGTTGCGGAGAACAACGCGGGAAATAAAAAGCCCCGGTGAACGAAAACAACAGATGCACCTCTAGCTCAACTGGCAGAGCAATTGACTCTTAATCAATGGGTTCCGGGTTCGAGTCCCGGGGGGTGCACCAGCGAGAAACCCCGTCTCGCAGGCTTAGCGGCCTGCGGGACGGGGTTTCTTTTTTGTTGGCGAAGGCTGCCCGACGGGCCGGGCCGGGATGACTTGCCATTTAGGGCACTGACCGTAGACTCGGCCCATGTCTGGTCCTGGGGGAACGAAAACAGTCCGCTGCGCTGCGGCATACGTTGTTGGCCTGCTGCTCGCCGGTAGTTTGGCCTCCTGCGCCTACGAGGACGAGGGCGATCCGCGGCCGACGGCGGCCGGGCAAAGCCGCCGCCCGGCGCCCGCCGCCCCGACCAAAGATCCGGGGGTGCTGGGCGTCGAAGCGAGCAATTACGCCGAGCTGCACAAGCGTCTGGCCGAGGCGCCAGGGTCCGTAGTCCTATCCGATACCGGTCCGGCGGACGGGCCAGGGGTTGGCTTCACCAAAGCCGCAACGGTGACGGCCGCCGGTCCGCACACAGTCACCGCGGCCTGCGTGGGCATCCCGCATGCCCAGATCTTCCTCTCCCAGAACTCGCTGGCCGGAACAGAGCACACGGTGTTCGAGGTCGATTGCTCGCGAACCCAATCGCAGGTCGTCCAACTGCAGAAGGGCTACGTCAGTGCCCAGTTGACCCGCCCGGACCCGACCGGCGCCTGGACCGGGGCGGTCGCCGGAATCAAGGTCACGGGCCAGTGAGGCTGACGAGCCCGGTGCGGACTCCGCTGGACGTGCATCGGACCCAGCCCAACGCGTGGTGGAGGGACTACTGATGCCGACCGTAAATGCTGCTCTCGATCCCTATCGCAATTGGACCGAGCCTCGCGACGGAGTCGGAGTCGGGTCGAACCCATTCCGGCTCGCCAGCAAGGTGGAGTCAGGAGCCTCCCTCGACGAAGTCTCAGGGGCTTGGGCCGCCCACCCACTTTTGCCCGAGCTGGAGGCACTCTGGCTATCAAGTCGCGAGGCATGGCTGTTCCAAGACGTCGACTACGGCCAATGGGGCCTCCACATTCTGGAACCCGCGAAGGCGGCAGCGCGCACCAACGCCGAGCGAGCGAGTCGACCGACCGACCTTGTGCCGAGCGACGCCGTCATCGGCGAGTTCCTTGGCGACACGGACCTCTTGGTACTGGAAGCCAACGGCGCCGTCTTGGTCGCACAGCCCCTGGACCCGCGCAGTGACTGGCCACTGGCGGCGTCGACGCTGTCCGAGTTCCTGACCCTGTATCTCGAAGCTGTGGGCGATAAATACTGGGAGAGCTCCTGACTTCGACTTGAGCGCCGGAGAAGGTCCTGCGACCGGCCGCTGGCCATGCGAGCTTCGGGACGGGTGCGCGTAGTCTGTCGCCATGACCTCGGGAAGCGGTGGTGGCGGTAGAACGTACGAGTGGCAATCGTGGCCGTCCGACTCACTGGAGGGAATGCCGCCGAAGCGGCGCCGGCTGGTGGTCTGGGGGGTTGCTGTGGCTCGTCCTCTTGAGCAGCGTCCTGAGTGCAGTGGGCATACCCGAGCCGTGGCGGTCCGTGGTGTTCGCTGCCGCCCTGGCCACGGTCTTCGTTCCCCTGATCCGGGGAGCAGCCGCTGAAACCCGTGCCCTGCGAGCCGAAGCAGCCGGGCACGAGGGTCCTCAGGGGCAGGGAGGTCACGGCTGAGGACGTCCTTGTATACGGTGCCTTCGGCGTGGCAACCGGAATCTTCACGCTGGGTCGGCCTTCCGCGCCCGGGCGAAAGAGCGGGCACTCCCTCCCGGCTCGCCCACCGCAATGAACCTCAGGAAGGCCATCTCCACCGGGCAGCTGCCGGAGGAGGCATCCGCGGAACAGTGGGAACCGGAGCTGATCCGGATCCTCATCCAGGAGCGTCACATGGCGTGGTTCGGACCCCTGATGTGCGGCCTTTTCACCGCACTGGGGGTCTTCCTGATCCTCGATAGCCCCGAGCGTCCCTGGTTTGGAGTGATCTGCAGCCCGTTATTCCTTGGCCTGACCGTATGGTACCCGTTCTGGGTGCGGCGCCGACGGGTACGGATTCAGGAGCTCCTTGCACAGTTTCCGGAGGAGGAGTCATTGTGGCGGTGACAGGGAACGGCCCATGACACCGAGGTGGCTTGGCGCGGCGCTTCTTTGCGTGGGAGCTCTGAATGCCCTCATCGGCACGATCATGGCCATTCAGATCCCGCCCGTCCGCGTCGGACTCTTTCCATACGTGATCCTTGCTTTGCGGGCTCAGTTTGATCTTTGCCGGGTACTACACCGGAAAGCGCGGGAGCGGGGATTAGCGATGCTCCGCGGCCGGTGGACCAACCTAAGGGGACGCGCACAGAACGGATTCCCCGGCTGCCGGCGGTGGAACCCTACGATGGTAAGGATGAACTCCACCCGGAAGGCCTCGTACGCATCCGCCGTGGCCCTGCTGCTCGCGGTCTCGCCGTTGGTCCTTGCGCTGCCCGCGGCGGCCGCGCCCTGCAAGTCCGCCGGCCTTCTTCCCCTGAAGGTCTGCCCCGCCTCGCCGACGCCGGGCCCACCGTCCGCTTCCCCGGCGCCGAGAGTGACTCCCCCGGGCAGCACAGCGCCGCCGTCGGACCCCACGCCGCCCCAACCACCGTCACAGTCGCCGTCTCAAAGCCAGGTCCCCGGACAGGACGCGGCTCCGCCGACGCCGGGCCCCGCCCCCTCCGTCAGTCAAGGAGCCCCCACCCCACCGGCCACGGGTGCTGTTCCGGTCCCAGCCACGGCGGGATCGTCCGCCTATCAGTCGCCGGGCGCGGGCCAGAGCCCGGAGTCCGCAACGGCGAATCCTTCCGCAGCGGCGGCCGGCAGGGTTGGTCCCGGACCGGACGGGCAAGGCGGTCTCGCCGGCGGATTCCTGCTGGCGCTCAGCGGTCTGCTCATAGGCCTCTCCGCGGCCATTGGCCTCCGCCGGCCCGCCGGGCCATGAAACGGCCGCCGAACCGTCACAGTGAACTGTGTGGCTCAGCGGCCGCCTCATGCACATCGATTTATCAGACCTTCTCGCGGGACCGGTCGCGCACCTTCTCCGGCTCTTCGACCGTGAACTCCTTGCTGCGGCGGGGGAAGGCCCAGAACCTGAATTCCGGCGCCTCCGCCCGGGTCTCCGGGCGATCCTCAGAATCCTTTGCGGCATCCTTCCTGGTATCCCGCCAGGAATCCCTGTTGTACGAATAGCACATCACTGACCTCCTTCGTGGTGATTGCCTATTAATCGTCCTCCCAATCGGCTGGCGCGTCGATACTTCCGGACTGCCCTTTTGCGCCTGGGCGGCAGGCTGGCCCAAGGGTTCCAGCGGACGGGTCTGCGCCGCCGGCCGGCCTTCCCGCCGGCACGGGCCGCGGTTAGACTCCATCCAATGCACCACTGCGACCAATGGGGGAATCATGGAGTTGCCCATCCCCCTGTACGCTCTCTCACGGAACAGAAGAAGCCAACGCGCGCCACGCCACGCAAAGGATGAACAGCCATGACCGTCCCGCCCAACGCCTCCGCCCCTGGCCCTGGCTGGTATCCGGACCCGGCAGGCTCGGGCCGGCTTCAGTGGTGGAACGGTTCGGCCTGGACCGGCCAGTTCAACGCACCGCAGTTCGAGGCGACAGCGCCCCGCCACCCGGTGGCGCCGCGCAGGCGCATCAGCGACCGGACACCGGTCTACAACGCGTACATCTGGACAATTGTGGCCCTTCCGCTCGTGCCGCTCATCCTGCTGATGTTCTGGAACCCTGTGCTCCGGCTGCGCACGGCGGGCCCGCGGCAGATCCAGACAATTGATCCGGCGTCGATTTTCACGGCGCCTTACTTCCTCTTCATAGCAATCAGTTTCGTGGCCTACGGCTTGTCCGCCCTCCTGGCGTACCTGGACTGGGACCGGCTGCGCAAGGACGGCGTTGTCCGGCCGTTCCACTGGGCGTGGGTGTTCCTCAGCAGGGAGGTCTACGTGATTGGCCGCTCCGTGATTGTCCACGAGGTAGCACCGCGGCGGGGGCTCGCCCCGGTGTGGGTCACGGTCAGCGTCGTCTTGCTCACGGCAGTGCTCACCGGCCTCAAAATGTCAGCCATCGTCGCCACCCTGGCGAACCAGGCCGTAACGGTGTAGGCAGCGTCAATCCAGGCAGCGGCCAACGTGCCGGGGCTGCTCCGATCGCCAGCATCCTGGCTCCTGAAACGATCCGCCAGAACAGGGTCTTTAGTCCCTTTTGAGAGTCAACGCAGGGGCGTTGACTGGAAAGATGCTCCGGGCAACAGTTCTGGAGCGCCCGGTCCTGCAGACCCGGACCGACAACAACGCCGGCCAAAGACCCCGACGCGACCACCAAAGTTGATATTCAGCTCTCCCGGTGCCCTCACTGAGGATCGCGTCAGCAGACACGGAAATCATGGGCCCCCCGGCAGCATGCCTGCACGGCCCGCCCCCGGGGCCAGGGAAATCGATCTCCGTAAGGACCAAGTTTCATGAACAAGGCTATTCGCATCATTGGAACAACCGCGGTGACCGCCGCACTGGGCCTGGGCGCCAGCGCCCTGCCTGCCAGCGCCGCCGCTACCACTTCGACCGCCTCCGCCAGCTCCTGGAGTCAGTCCTCATTTGTGAACCGGCACCACATGCGGGACAACAACCGGCACGACACGCGCAATGGCTGGTGGGACGGGGAGAACCGGTGGCATGACAACGCCGACGGATGGGGTTGGCGCGACGATCATGGCAATTGGCGGGACGACAACGACCACCGCGGCTCGTGGACGGGCCGGGACGGCTGCCGGCATGACAAGGACGGGTTCTGGGACCATCACGGAAACCGGCACGACAATAAGAACCACAACCACCACAGGCACACCTGGTGACTGGTCACCACTGAAGGCCTCGAGAACGGAACTGATTGGGACGGCGGGAACCCTGCCGTCCCGTTCCCGTTCCCCGCACAGCAACGTGGCTAATTCAGCGGGGTGGCCCCGGCAATGGCGCCCGGCTCGGCAGCCGTGACGATGGCATTGGCCTCCGGCGAGGAAGACTTGGTTGCCAGCACCCTGACCACGGCCTGGAGCTCCTGCCGCAACACGTCGGGGTCAATGGGAGTGGCGGCGAGCACGGAACGTTCCATGTCGGCGGCAGCGGCAACCGCCTCGCGCCCCTGGTCAGTCAGCGACACCACATGGCTGCGCCGGTCGGAGGTGCTGCGGTGCCGCGAAATGTGGCCGTGCGCTTCCAGCCGGCTTAGTGTCTTGCCCATCGTCTGGGCCTGGACCCGGACGAGCTGGGCCAATTGGGCTTGCGTCATCGGCCCATTCGCCGAGAGCACCTCCATGGCGATCACCCCGGCATGGGTCAGGCCAATGGCCCCCAATTTTTCGTTCCAGGAGTGTTCTACAAGACGTGCTGCCGTGGACAATAGGCGGCCCGTGGGCCAGCGATCCATATCAGGCATACCCAAGAGTATAGCCAGCAGCGGATTCGTCCGGCGCCGATCGCGTCACTACGCTGGATTATCACCCCGCTTCATGACGAACCTCACCAAGGAGACACCCGTGTCCGAGCGACTCACCGACGGTGCCACAGCACCGGATTTCACCCTCAAGAACGCCGAAGGACAGGACGTCAGCCTGCGTGATTTCCGGGGCCGGAAGACCGTGCTCTACTTCTACCCGGCAGCCGCCACGCCGGGATGCACCAAGGAGGCCTGCGATTTCCGGGATTCCCTCGGCGCGCTTCAGGCCGCAGGTTATGACGTCGTGGGCATCTCCCCCGACCCCGTCGGGAAGCTTGCCGCGTTCGCGTCCGCCGAAGGGCTGAACTTCCCGCTGCTCTCCGACGAGGACCACTCCGTCGCCGAGGCCTACGCGGCCTGGGGCGAAAAGAAAAACTACGGCAAGACCTACCAGGGCCTGATCCGCTCGACCATCGTCGTCGACGCCGGCGGCCGGGTTGCCGTCGCACAGTACAACGTTCGGGCCACCGGGCATGTCGCCAAACTTCGCCGGGACCTGAAACTCGACGCCTAGTCCCCGGTCTCCGGTTCGTCCTCCCGCGGCAGCCGTTGCAACCAGCAAACCGGCAATAGGTACAATAGAGCCTGGCGCCCGCCGCCGGGGTTCTTTCCCGGGACGACGACGGCGCCGCGCGCGAGTGGTGAAATTGGCAGACACGCAGGATTTAGGTTCCTGTGCCTTCGGGCGTGGGGGTTCAAGTCCCCCCTTGCGCACAGAGAGAACCCCGGTCTTCGGACCGGGGTTCTTGTGGTTTCCGGCGCTGTTCCGGGGTTTTTCGGGAGTTTTGACGCCGCCAAAAAGAATTTCACATCCGCACCCATCCGTTTCCTCCGAGCAGCCGAATACCCATTGAGACACCAACCAAGGGTCGGTGCCCAACAGTCGGGAAAGGGCCGCAGCGGCAAAAATTCGCCGCCGGCAAACATCGGCACAACAAAGGAGAAACCGAAATGCAGAACATCAAGCGCACCACGTTCGCCGTTGCAGGTATCGCAGCTGCCGCCATGCTCAGCCTCACTGCCTGTGGCGGATCCAGCGCCTCGTCGGCCCCCGCCTCCTCGGCACCGTCCTCCGCGCCGGCGGAATCCAGCATGGCGTCCCCCTCCACGAGCGCCTCCGCCGCGGCCATGGATCCGGCTGCCAACCTCGTCGGCTCCGGCTGCGCCGCGTATGCCGCCCAGGTTCCCAGCGGTGCCGGCTCCGTCTCCGGCATGGCGCTTGACCCGGTAGCCACCGCGGCGTCCAACAACCCGATCCTCACCACCCTGACCGCCGCCGTGTCCGGCAAGCTCAACCCCAAGGTCAACCTGGTGGACACGCTCAACGGCAGCGAATTCACCGTTTTCGCCCCGACGGATGACGCCTTCAAGAAGATCGATCCGGCCACGATCGAGGCCCTGAAGACGGACGACGCCACGCTGAGCAAGATCCTGACCTACCACGTTGTCCCCGGCAAGATCACCCCGGACCAGATCGTCGGCACCCACAAGACGGTTGAAGGCGGTTCGGTGACGGTCACCGGCACCAAGGATGCCCTCAAGGTTGACGGCGCCAACGTTGTCTGCGGCGGCGTCCAGACCGCCAACGCCACTGTCTACATGGTCGACTCAGTCCTGATGCCCAAGTAGTCAGCCCTTTTGCACTCCTGCCCGGATCCAGCCTGACTCCCTGGACCACTAGGAGAAGCGGAGGCCCGTACCACCAGGTGCGGGCCTCTGCTTTTTGCGCTGCCGTGCGCCTTGCGGTGGTGTGCCACAAGAGCTGGCGGACCCGGCCGTCAACTAGACTGGGGCTGGTCCGCAGCCGGCGGACCATCCAGTTCCCAGAGGTGATTCCCGAGTGCCCAGCAGTACAGTGCCCAGCAGGACAGTGCGGCGGATTGCCGCCAGCATCGGGGCCGCCCTCCTTGTCCTGCCGCTCGCGTCCTGCACGGGCAGCCTCGGCCCGGCACCCAGCTCCCCCACCGCCTCTGCCAGCGCCAGCGCGGCACCTACCGCGCTTTTCACCTTCGGCACCGGCTCAGAGCCGCTCGGGCTCGATCCTGCCCTGGTCTCCGACGTGGAGTCCTACCGCGTCACCCGGCAGGTACTGGAAGGCCTCGTCGGCGTAGACCAGACCACCGGCCAGCCCACGCCGCTGCTGGCCACCGAATGGTCCCAGAGCGATGAAGGCCGGACCTACGAGTTCAAGCTGCGCGGAAACGTTAAATTCCAGGACGGGACATTGTTCGATGCCGCCGCGGTCTGCACCAACTTCAACCGCTGGTTCAACTTCTCACCGGCCCTCCGCGAACGGGCCACCGGTACCACCTTCAAGGGCGTCTTCAAGGCCCATGCGGACCAGGCGCCGCTGTCCATATACAAGAACTGCACCGCCGTCGCGCCGGACAATGTGCGGATCGGCCTCACCCAGCCCTTCACGGGTTTTCTCCAGGCCCTCACCCTGCCGGCCTTCGCGATGTCTTCGCCCAAGGCCCTCGCCGCCGAGAACGCTGACGTCCTGAACCAGAGCCGGGGCGGGCAGCCGGTATCCGCCTACGGCCTCCACCCGGTTGGTACAGGACCGTACATTTTCGGCTCCTGGGACTCGGGCAGCGTCACCCTGGCCAGCAACAAGGACTACTGGGGGGACAAGGGGCAGATCGGCACCATCAAGTTCGTGACCTACGATCACCCGCAGACCCGAATGCAGGCGCTCCTGGACGGCAAGATCGACGCCTACGACGCCGTCACCGTGGGAAACTTTGACCAACTGGTCAAGAGCGGAAAGCAGATCATCCAGCGGGACCCGTTCTCCGTGATGTACCTGGGCATGAACCAGCAAGTCCCCATCCTGCAGAACCTCAAGGTCCGCCAGGCGATCGAAATGGCGCTGGACAAAGACACGCTGATCCGCCGGTTCTTCATCGACAACACGGCCCAGGCATCCCAGTTTGTTCCGCCCAAGCTCAGCGGCTTCAACAACAATGCCGCGGCGCTCGGCTACAACCCGGGCAAGGCCAAGGAACTCCTGGCCGAGGCCGGCTACAAGGGCGAGGAGCTGAAGTTCTACTATCCGCTCAACGTCACCCGTCCCTACCTGCCGACGCCGGAAAAGGTTTACGCCGAAATCAGCCGCCAACTGACCGCCGTCGGGCTCAACGTCAAGCCCGTACCGGTGGACTGGGCTGACGGTTACCTGCAGAAGGTCACGTCCCCGGGCGACCACGCCCTGCACCTGCTCGGCTGGAACGGCTCGTATTCGGACCCCGACAATTTCGTGGGCCCGCTCTTCGGCGAGAACACCGGCGAATTCGGTTACCAGGATCCCCAGGTCTTCTCCAAGATCGCCCGAGCCCGGGGCCTGCCGGACGGAAAGGACCGCACCGAGGAGTACCAGACCATCAACGGGCAGATCGCGGCCACGGTGCCCGCGGTTCCCATTGCCTTCCCGATCTCGGCCCTGGCGCTCTCCGACCGGGTGCTGAAGTACCCGGCGTCGCCGGTGCTGAACGAAGTTTTCACAAAGGTCGAGCTAAGGCCTTGACGCCCGGGGCCAATTTCAGTTAGTGGGCGGTGCGGGATATTCTGTGACAGCCAGAGCCGCTGCTATCGGAGACTGATTGTGACTTTCATTTCCAAGACCCAACACGCCGACGTCGTCCTGATTGGCGGCGGCATCATGAGCGCCACGCTCGGCGCCTTCATCAAGCAGCTTGAGCCGAACTGGACCATCTCGCTCTTTGAGCGTCTGGACGAGCCCGGGCTGGAAAGCTCCGACCCGTGGAACAATGCCGGCACCGGACACGCCGCCCTGTGTGAGCTTAATTACTCCCCCGCGGCCAAAGACGGCTCGGTGGACCCCGGCAAGGCCCTGAACATCAACGAGCAGTTCCAGCTGTCCCGCCAGTTCTGGTCCCACCTCGTCTCGAACTCGCTGATCGGCTCCCCCAAGGGCTTCATCAACACCGTTCCGCACATGAGCTTCGTGATCGGCGAGGACCACACCAAGTTCCTCCGCACCCGCTACGAGGCACTCAAGCCGAACCCGCTGTTCCGTTCGATGGAGTATTCCGAGGACCACGCGCAGATCGCCAAGTGGGCCCCGCTGATCGTCAAGGGCCGCGACCCCAAGCAGCGCGTCGCGGCAACCCGCGCCGCCGAGGGCACCGACGTCGACTTCGGCGCCCTGACCCGCGAGCTGACCACCTACCTGGGCAACAACGGCGTGGAGATCAACTACGGCCACAACGTCAGCGACATCAAGCGCGCGTCCGGCGGCGGCTGGGACCTGTCGCTGAAGCACGCCAGGAGCGGCGAGCACGGCTCCATCCACGCGAAGTTCGTGTTCGTCGGAGCCGGCGGCGGGGCCCTGCACCTGCTGCAGGCCTCCGGCATCCCGGAAGGCAAGGGGTTTGGCGGTTTCCCGGTCTCCGGCCAGTTCTTCCGCTGCACCGACGAGAGCATCGCTGCCCGGCACAGTGCGAAGGTCTACGGCCAGGCGTCTGTCGGCGCCCCGCCCATGTCCGTACCGCACCTGGACACCCGTTACGTCAACGGCAAGCGCTCCCTGCTGTTCGGCCCGTACGCCGGCTTCTCCACGAACTTCCTCAAAAGCGGCTCCTACCTGGACCTGCCGCTGTCCATCCGCCCCTCCAACATCATCCCGATGCTGGCCGTGGCCAAGGACAACATGGACCTCACCGCCTACCTGATCAAGGAAGTCGCCAAGCGTCACGGCGACAAGGTCGAGGCCCTGCGGGAGTACTACCCCGAGGCCAAGGACGGCGACTGGGAGCTCATCACCGCCGGCCAGCGGGTCCAGATCATCAAGAAGGACCCGAAGAAGGGCGGCGTGCTGCAGTTCGGCACCGAGGTCATCGCCGGACGCGACGGCACCATCGGCGCCCTGCTTGGCGCATCCCCGGGCGCGTCCACCGCCGTGCCGATCATGATCGAGCTGCTCCAGAAGTCCTTCCCGAAGAACTTCAAGGGCTGGCAGTCCAAGCTCAAGGACATGATGCCCGGCTACGGCGTCAAGCTCAACGACAACCCTGAGCTCGCCGCCAAGCTGGAGGCCGAGACGGCCAAGACGCTGCAACTCGAACAGGTCACCGCCAGCAACTAAGCCGGCGCCCGGCCGCGGCTGGTTTACACTGCTGGTTTGGGACCGCTGCAACCCGTGACGTCCCCGTTTTTGATGTCCCGTTGTGCAGGACGCCCCCGACCCACCAGGAGACCATGAGATGTTCCGGCTCGCAAAGCTGTCTCTCGCCAACCGGGCCCTGATCGCGCTGATCACGGTGTTCGCCTGCGTTTTCGGCGTGATCACGATGTCCTCGCTGAAACAGGAGCTCATCCCCTCCATCGAGTTCCCTCAGATCACCGTGATCTCCTCGATGCCCGGTGCGTCGCCGGAAGTCGTGGACAAGCAGATCAGTGCCCCGTTGGAAAAGGCGCTGAACAGCGTCGAGGGGCTGGAGTCCACGTCGTCAACGTCCCGGAACGGCGTCTCGCAGATTTCCCTGGCGTTCACCTACGGCTCCAACCTGGACCGTGCCCGGAACCAGATCGACCGCGCCATCTCCAACGCCAAGCAGGCCCTGCCGAAGGACGTGCAGCCGCAGGCGATCGCCGGGAGCATCAGCGACTTCCCGATCGTCTTCCTGGCCGTGTCCTCGGACAAACCGCTCAGTGAACTCAACGCCGATCTCGCCCGGCTCAGCGTCCCCAGGCTGCAGAAGCTCGACGGCGTGCGCGGCGCCGACGTGACCGGCGGCGCCACGCAGCACATCCAGATCCTGCCACGGCCCCGGGACCTGGCGGCATCGGGCGCGAGCCTCCAGGCCATCAGCGACGCACTGAAGAACAACGGTGCATTGGTCCCGGCGGGCACCATCGAGGAACAGGGCAAGACCCTCTCGCTGCAGATCGGCAGCCCGGTGGACTCCCTCGACGCCATCAAGGCCCTCCCCCTGGGCGCGGCCCGCGATGCGACGACGATCGGCAGCGTTGCGGACGTCAGCCTGGTCGAGGACGCGCGCACGTCAATTACGCGGACCAACGGCAAGGAAACCCTCGCCCTGTCCGTGACCAAGAAGCCCGAGGGCGACACCGTCGCGATCTCCCACGCGGTCAAAGACGCCATCCCGCAGCTTGAGGCCGAGCTTGGCTCCAACGCCAAATTCACCCCGGTCTTCGACCAGGCGCCGTTCATCGAGAAGTCCATCAAGGACCTCACCACCGAGGGCCTGCTGGGACTGGGCTTCGCCGTCCTCGTGATCCTCGTGTTCCTGATGTCCGTGCGCGCCACCCTGGTGACGGCTGTGTCCATCCCGCTGTCCCTGCTGATCACATTCATTGGCCTCTCGGGCACCGGCTACTCGCTCAACATCCTCACCCTTGGCGCGCTCACCATCGCGATCGGCCGCGTCGTGGACGACTCGATCGTGGTCATCGAAAACATCAAACGGCACCTGAGCTACGGCGAGGACAAGATCACCGCGATCGGGACCGCCATCCGCGAAGTTGCCGGCGCCATCACGGCGTCCACCCTGACTACCGTGGCCGTCTTCCTGCCCATCGCCTTCGTCGGCGACCTCGCCGGTGCGCTGTTCCGTCCGTTCGCCCTGACAGTGACCATAGCCCTGCTCTCCTCGCTGCTGGTCTCACTGACCATCGTGCCGGTTCTGGCCTACTGGTTCCTGCGCACACCCGCCGTCACCGGCTCTCCGGCTTCTGCCGCTTGCATCGCCACCAAGGCGCACGAGGCCGAGCAGAGCACGCTCCTGCAGCGCGGCTACCTGCCTGTCCTGTCCGGCACGCAGCGGCACCCGGTCCTCACCTTGGTCGCCGCGGCCCTGGTGCTTGCCGGCACCGTGGCGATGTCCCCGCTGCTCGCCACCGACCTCCTGGGCCGCTCCGGCGAGAACAGCATGACCGTCAAGCAGGCCCTGCCGGCAGGGACCAGCCTTGACGAGGCCAGCGCTTCTGCGATCCGCGTCGAGGACACCCTGCGGGGCATCGACGGAATCAAGGACGTCCAGGCCACCACGGGCAACGCCCAGACCGGTTTCTCGGCCCTGCTCTCCTCCGGCGCGTCGAATTCGACGTTCACCGTGGTGACGGACGAGAAGACCAACCAGGGCAAGCTCCAGGAGACCGTCCGCAGCGAACTCTCCAAGCTCGGCGACGCAGGAAAGATCACGGTCGGTTCCCAGCAGGGCGGCTTCGGCACTTCGTCAACCGTGGACATCACCCTTAAGGCCGCCACCACCGCCGATCTCCAGAAGGCCAGTGACGCGATGGTCAAGGCCATGGACGGTGTTCCGGGCAGCAGCGAGGTGGCCACCAACCTGGCCGCCAGCCAGCCGGTGGTCCAGGTCAAGGTGGACCGCGCCAAGGCCGTCGCGGCCGGTCTGAACGAGGAGCGCGTGGCCGGGGTCCTGGCCGCCACGATCAGCCCGATTCCGGCCGGGACGATCCGCATCGACACCAACGACTTCCCGGTCCGGATTGGCGAGGGCACCCGCTTCACGAGCATCGAGGCCGTCCGGGACATGCCGCTCCCGACGGCGGCCGGCGCCGTTGCGCTTGGCAGTATCGCCTCGGTGGAGCAGGTCGACGTCCCCGTCTCCATCACCGCCAGCAACGGCCAGCGCACCGCGCGGGTCTCGGTGACGCCGTCGGGCTCCAACCTCGGCGCGGTCAGCACCGAGGTGCAGAACCGGCTCAAGTCAGTCCAGCTGCCGCCCGGGGTGACCGCCACGATCGGCGGTGCCACGACGCAGCAGGCCGATTCGTTCCGCCAGCTCGGACTCGCGCTGCTGGCCGCCATCGCGATCGTCTACGTGATCATGGTGGCTGCGTTCAAGTCGCTCGTGCAGCCGCTGATCCTGCTGGTCTCCGTCCCTTTCGCCGCGACAGGCGCAATCGCCCTGCTCGTGGTCACCGGTGTGCCGTTGGGCCTGCCCTCGCTGATCGGGATGTTGATGCTCGTGGGCATCGTGGTGACCAACGCGATTGTGCTGATCGACCTCATCAACCAGTACCGCCAGCCGCGCAACGGTGAACCAGGGATGAACGTGGCGGACGCGATCATGCACGGCGCCCGCCAGCGCCTCCGCCCCATCCTCATGACGGCGCTCGCCACGGTGTTCGCCCTGACACCGATGGCGCTGGGACTGACCGGCGGCGGCGGATTCATCTCCCAGCCCCTGGCGATCGTGGTGATCGGCGGCTTGGTGTCCTCCACCGCCCTCACACTCATCCTGGTCCCGGTGCTGTACCGGCTCGTGGAAGGCCGGCGCGAGCGCAGGGCACTCCAGAAGCCGCTGCGCCGTGGACGCCATTCCGCGCCGTCCGTGACCGAGGACTTCCCCGAAGACGCTCCCCTGCCAACCAGTTCGCACTAGGAACCAGAACCCGGCGTCCCTGCCTTGTCTCGTGATGCCTTGTCCCGCGATGCCCGGTGCGTCCCGTCGGCTGCGTTGGCTGCAGCACGGGTTGCCGGGGCTCCTTGGGCGCCCTTTGCGAGCTTCGGGCGGCCACCGGCCACCGCGACAACGTTCCTGTGGCGGGGTCCGCGGGACGCCGGGGTCGAAAGGATTGCGCGCGCGGCGGGGTTCATCACTTCGCGTGCCGGATTCCCGGAATATGTGGCATTTTCCGGGACGTCCTCGCCCTTCATCAGAAGAGCGTCGGGACCGAGGGACGAACCATCCTGCATGTTCACCCGTAGTTGACCCAGCTATCCACGCCAAGGGAACAGCGATTGCCAATCACGATGTAGTCGGACTTGAAAGTGCCATCTTCCATGGAGTGGCCCTGGACATGTGTTCCCTCGTTGATCGTGCAGTCATCGCCGATCGTGACGAGGGTTTTTTCCGGCATGTTCAGGCCGGCGTCGTAGAGCCGTTTGCCCACCTTGACGCCCAATATCCTCCAGATGATGGGTTTGAACGGGGTTCCGTTGTAGGCTCCTACGGCCAGCAGCTTCCAGAGACGTTCATGCCGCCAGAAGTAGGTGTCATAGATGGAGCAGTATTGCGGCTTCAGGCGGCGGAAGCCCATGACAGAGCGCTCCACCAGGGAGCCAAACAATACGCGGAGCACGATCAAGCCGAACATGGCTCCGGCAACGGCCAGTACACCGCTGAAACTGTGGGCTGTAACGGCGACGGCACCGGCGAGTGTGGCAACAAACAACAGGAACCAGCGTTCGGCTAGGAACAGCACCATACTCACAATGTTGTGGCGGTTCTTGGCCGGAAGGCGCCGTGTCATTTCGTCCGCGATCTTGAGTTCGTCAAACTGTGCATCACGCTGAACGGACCGCGGAATCTCAAAGGCCGGCGACCCCAGCAGCCCCACATCCCTGCGGATCGGGCCGTCTATCGGAATCATCACCTTCGTAGCCAGCAGGCAGTTCTCCCCGACCTTGGCGTCCATCGGGAACGTGATGTCGTTGCCCAGGAAGTTGCGGCTGGCAACGCTGACACGTGAGAGCCGGATGAGGTGTTGGTGAAGTCGGCGTTCATCATGTTCAGACCGTCCGAGGCCAAGGTCCCCGTTCCTACGGTGCTCAGGAACGGCGACTCGTGGCCCACGGACGGACCGAAGTTCGATCCGGTTTGCACCACCTTGCCCAGGTCATAGCCCAGGGCTTGCAGGTAGTGCACAATGTAGGAGCTGTCACCGAAGAGGTTTTTGTAGATGCCTGCGTTGGAAATCCCCGCCATCATCCGCTGCAGTGAATAGTGCACGCCGTACAGCGGATAGACCTTGTCGGTTGCAAGGACGAGGTTCAGCAGCCGCGGAACGGTGAGGACAAAGATCAGCCCCCGATCAGCCCGGCAATGAACATGAGCATCGTCACGGCCGCTGTTTCCACAAAGAACCCGGCGGCGCCCAGCTGCAGGTGTCCGGTGTCCAGGTACGACGGCAGCAGGGTGGCCAGCCCCAGGACGCCGACGGGTAGGACGAGGACCAGGCGGTTGAACAGCTGGAGCAGGCTGAAGATGACCCGCCGGCGCGTGCCGCAGTTCGCCGCGGGAACCCGCCGGTAGTCGGTGGTGGTGCGTTCGGCGGGGGAACCATGCCAGCTTTGACCGTCCGGTACCGCCTGCGATGTCTGAAGGGCCGAGGCATGCCCCAACTGGCTATCATCCCCCATCGCGGTGCCGATGTCGAAGGTATTCTTCTCCGACACCAGAACGTTCCTGCCAAAGGTAACCGGACCTTGTTCAAGGACGCCCGGGCGTGCCCGGTAGCAGAGGAAGAAGGAGTTCTTATGGATGACGGTGCTACAAGCACTGCCGCCGGATCGGGCGTGACCTGATAGGAGCCTGAGCCAGCATTCGACAGCGTCCCCATGACAGTCCTGTCCACCCGGCCGGCGACAGCGTGATATCCACGTTATCCGGCAGGAGGCACCAAGCACCATGGCACCAGAACCCCTTACACCCAGCCGCTCAGGGCATGTCGTCATCGGGATCGACACCCACAAACACGTCCATGTCGCCGCGGTCATGGACCCGGTCGGCGGAATCGTCGACACCCTGAAAGTGACGACCGATTCCCCCGGCTTCCGCCAGCTCCTAGGCTGGGCTGCTTCGTTCGCGACAATCATCGCGTTCGGCATCGAAGGCACCGGCTCCTACGGCGCAGGACTAACCTCGTTCATCCGCAGACAAGGACACAAGGTGGTCGAAGTGAACCGCCCAGACCGGCGCATGCGCAGGCTCGCCGGGAAATCCGCACAGTGATCGTGCGCATGAAATTCCACGAACCCACCATCGCCTACGTATCCCGCAGAACTGCCGAAGGGAAATCCAAACGAGACATCATCCGATGCCTCAAGCGCTATGTCATTCGCGAGGTCTACCACCTGCTCAAACCTGTGTCGGGGACCGGCATTATCGCGGGTTGACAACTATAGGAGCATCTGTGCCAAAGCAGAAGACATCGTCCGCGTCCACCAAACCGCCACGGAGTGGAAGGGCCATGACCCCATGGCGCGCTCTGCGGCCGACGGCATCCGCGAGCAGGTACAGCAACGCTACGGGATCGACGTCGACGCCCTGGGGACAGGTGCGGACGGTGCGGCTGCACTCAATGAAGCGGCACGTGCAAAGACCCATGTTCAGTAAGAACGGACAGCAGTTGCGGCGGAAAATATTCAAGCTTCACAGCTTCTCACGGAAGCCGAACGCGCCGACGTAGCCCAGCGGGAAAGCGTCGATGCCGACAACACCCGGCCCGAACAGCTAACTGACGAAGCTGCTGCGACTTACGATTAAGCAGAACGTCGGGAAGCCCTCGCAAAGAGCCTCGACCATGTTGGAGACAGGGAAGCCGTGGAGGCCCGACTCATCGCAGACCGGAACCAGGCGACTCCGCCGACGGCAGGCGCGCAAGACAAACGGCGTGCCTGGGACTGCCAAACAGGCTCAGAAGGGTCTAACGCGCTAGGAGCATGAGCGCATGTCAGCGCATTTGTTTGCGCCGAAAGGACTCTAAGGTACCTGGCGCTTCCGCCATCCCTCCCCGGCACCGAACGCCCACCTTTCTATCTCGTCAGCACCCATGGTGCGCTCGGCGGAGGACAGTTCAGTGGCCCATGTCCGCATCACTTTGATGGCGGCAAGGTATGTGCCCACTGGGTAGTTTGTGGACTGGGGTCGGAACGCCGGGTTACCTGTCTCGCTGAATAACGTGGCCCTATGCAGGAGTCCAGTTCGTCACGGAGCGCGATTTCAATTTTCGATGAGAAGGGCACCATCCTTTTCTTGCTCCCTGGGGCGACCCGGCCCTGGTCCCCTGGCAGCGGCCACAGGGTTCACGTCGGCCTGGCGTAATTCAGAACGCGTAGTGTCAGCGGCAGACGAACTTCTCGGTTAGGACCACCGCTCCCCTACTGTTCATTTTCTAAGGGGGATTTGCTGCTTATTGAGTCCTGCATCGCGGTTCTAAGCGGCAAATGCGGAACACGGACGTCTGTTCCATATTCGGATTCCAGCTCACCGATCTGGAAATTGTGCTCACCGGTCAGGGGTGAGCTGGTTACATTGATGATGATGCCGAGAAATTCCAGGGTTGAACTCCCCCGCCCCCTCCAGGGCATCAGTTCAAGATGTAACCGTCACTGCTTCTCCCGGTTTAGCGCTGGTAGGGCTCACTGAGAAGGCGGGCGGCAGACTGGGAGGTTCGCCATCTGAGGACGAGGAGCGGGCGCCTACGCTAGCTATCATCGGGGCCGCGAGTGCGGGGAAGCAGGTACTCGGGGGCTTGGATACAGGTACTCGGGGGGTTGGATACAGGTGCTCGAAGTCATTGCGGTTGGCCACGAAACTTGGCTACTGTCGAAAGAGAGGTTTGAAGCCTCAACAGCATCTCGGAGTATCCGCGGTGGGGAAGCCAGGTATTGCTGCTGGAGGAAATAGCGGCGGCCGCAGAATTCCGCTTGTGCCGCTCTGCGCGGCATTTCTTGAAAAGTAGAAGGGTCCGGACGAAGATGTCCGCCACCCGTCACACACAAGCTGGCAGGAGCCTCCCCCATCCCTGACCACGCTCATGTCAGGGAACGAGGGAGATCATGCCGATTATCAGGGATCCGCACCTGTTTAACGAGCAGAGCCTGTTCGTCGACCTGGAGGGGGTGCTGGGCTTCCGCCTCTTTCTGAAGATTGAGGGGTTCAATTTCGCCGGCTCAATCAAGCTTAAGCCCGCGCGGGAGATGGTCGAGCGCGCCGAACGGGAGGGGTTGATCGGCCCTGGCTCCATCCTCGTGGAGTCCTCATCGGGCAACCTCGGCGTCGCGCTCAGCATGATCGCTGCCAGCAAGGGGTACCGCTTCGTGTGTGTGATCGATCCGCGCTGTAACCCGCCAACCCGGCAACTCATGGAGTCGCTCGGGGCACAGGTGGACCTGGTCACCGAACCGGATCCCGTCGACGGCTTCCTCGGAGCCCGGCTCAACCACGTGCGGGACCTGTGTGCTTCCGACGAGCGGTACATCTGGCTCAACCAGTACACCAATTCCGGCAATTGGGGAGCGCACTACCGCTGGACTGCCCCCGAGATCTCCAACCAGTTCCCCGACCTGGACGTGCTGTTCGTGGGAGCAGGGACAACGGGGACCTTGATGGGTTGCGCGCGGTACTTCCGTGAGCACCGGCCGGATGTCCGGATTGTCGCGGTCGATGCCGCAGGATCGGTCTCGTTCGGCGGCCAGCCCGCCGCCCGCCTGATCCCGGGACTCGGCATGAGCGTGCGGCCGCCGCAGCTCGACGAGGCCTTTATCGATGACGTGGTGATGGTCGACGAACTGGACACGGTGCGCGCCTGCCACCGCCTCGCCGCTGCCGGCTTCACGCTCGGTGGCTCCACCGGGACCGTGGTCCACGGCGCCGCGTCTTGGCTCACCGAACACGACGCCCAGGACCTGACGGCGGTTGCCATTTCCCCGGACATGGGCCGGCCCTACCTGGACACTGTCTACAACCCTGACTGGGTGCACGATCATTTCGGCGCCGAAGCGCTGGCAACCGCCGACGATTTGGCAGGGGCTCCGGGCCGACGGTCCGACCCGGTGTCGGAGCCACAGCACCCGGCACGTGAAGCAGTGGCCGGTTACGCCGCAACCGCCGCCTTAGGGAATTTCCTGCAGTGAAAATGCGTCTCGATAACCTGCAGGGCGCTCCGCGTTCCACATCTCTCATCGGTGTCCCCATTCCCGATGCAACCGCGGCTCCGGCCGGGAACGGCTCTCCGGCCGCTCCGGCCACGGGTACGGCCGTTGCCTTGGAGCGCCGGCTGGCGGATCTTCTGGCGTCGGTGGTAAAGAAGGACGACGTCCCCGTGGACGCCAACTTCTTCTACGACCTGGGCGCGGATTCGTTGCTGATGGCACAGTTCTGCGCCCGCGTGCGCAAGCAGCCGGACTTGCCAGCGGTGTCGATCAAGGACATCTACCAGAATCCAACGATCTCGGCTCTGGCCGCGGCTCTGGCACCGGCGGAAGTGGCGTCGGTGACGGTTCAGATCCAGGTGCAGGACCGGTTGGCAGAGGTGCTGTCCGGCGTGCTGGACATTGAGCATGTGCCAGTGGAGGCCGATTTCTTCCAGGACCTGGGCGCGGATTCGCTGGTCATGGCGCAGTTCTGCGCCCGCGTGCGCAAGCAGCCGGACCTGCCTGCCGTGTCCATCAAGGACATCTACCAGAACCCAACAATCTCCGCGCTGGCCGCGGCCCTGGCACCGGCGGAGGAGGCGTCGGCGACGGTTCAGGTGCAGGAGCGGCTGGCCGAGGTGCTCGCCGACGTACTCGGCATGCAGCAAGTCCCGATGGACGCCGACTTCTTCCAGGACCTGGGCGCGGACTCGCTGGTCATGGCGAAGTTCTGCGCCCGCATGCGTAAGCAGCCGGACCTACCGATGGTCTCGATGAAGGATGTCTACGGTAACCCGAGCGTCTCTGCCCTCGCCGCGGCCCTGCAGGTTCCCCCGCAGCAGGACCGCTTGCAGGAGCCCTCACCGGCCGTGGCTTCGGTGCCGGCGGCTCCGGCGCCCATGGACGCCCGCACCTGGGAGTACGTCACCTGCGGCGCCCTGCAGGTACTCGTCTACCTCGGCTACTGCGTGATCGCCGGACTGCTCACGGTCGCTTGGTACCAGTGGGTGTACCCGGAAGCTGGCGGGACAGAACTCTGGGAGATCTACCTCCGGTCGACCGCCTATACCGCGGCAGTGTTCGTGCTGATGTGCATCCTTCCCGTGGCGGCAAAGTGGATCATCCTTGGGCGTTTCCGCCCCGGCGAAATCCGACTGTGGAGCTTGGCCTATTTCCGGTTCTGGCTGGTAAAGACCCTGATGCGAACTTCCCCGCTGGTGTTACTGAGGGGGTCTCCGCTGACCACCTTCTACCTGCGGGCCATGGGCGCCAAGGTGGGCCGCAACGTGACGATCATGACCAACCGCCTGCCGGTCTGCACCGACCTCCTCACGATCGGGGAAGGGACGGTCATCCGCAAGGACGCGGTTTTGAACGGCTACCGCGCCCACGGCGGCGTCATCCAGCTGGGCGCGCTGACGCTGGGCCGGGACGTAATCGTCGGCGAGGGGAGCGTTTTGGATATCGGCACCGCATTGGGAGATGGGTCGCAGTTGGGCCACCGGTCCACCCTGTACACCGGCCAGTCCGTGCCCGCCGGCGAACGGTGGCACGGGTCGCCCGGCAGGCGCACTGAGGTGGATTATGGCGGAGTCGAGGCCAGGCCCTACTCGCCCTGGCGCCGGGGATGGTTCGCCACCTCCCAGCTGATCAGCATGATTGGCCTTGGCCGTATTCTGCTAGGCCAGGCTGTCGTGTTGGTCGTCCTGGCGAACCCCAACGTGGCGGCACTCATGGAGACGCAGACGTTCGCGTTCACCGACTGGGTCTTCTACGCCGACGCCATTGCCTATGCCGCTCTTGCTGTCTTCGGTGGCACGGTCGTATCGTTGCTCATCGTCACCACCGTCCCGCGGGTGGTTCAACTCGCCGTCAAGCCGGACACGGTGTATCCGCTGTTCGGCCTGCGGCACGCGGCGGAGCGGGCGGTGTCGAGAATGACCAACAGGCCCATGCTGACGGGATTGTTCGGCGACAGCTCGTACGTCGTGAACTACGTGCGGGCCATCGGGTACAAGCAGCCGCAGGTCCAGCAGACCGGCTCGAACCTGGGCACGGGGTTCAAACACGACAGCCCGTTCCTTTCGACGATAGGCAGCGGCACGATGATCGCCGACGGGGTGTCGTTTATGAACACCGATTTCTCGGCGACGTCGTTCAAGGTCAGCCGGGCGGGGATCGGCGCACACAACTTCCTGGGCAACGCCGTGCTCTTCCCTGCCGGGGCCAGGACCGGGGACAACTGCCTGCTCGCGACCAAGGTGATGGTCCCCATCGACGGACCGTTGCGCCACGACGTAGGTCTGCTCGGGTCACCGCCGTTCGAGATCCCCCGCTCGGTCCTCCGGGACGCCCTGCCCGAGGAGTATTCAAGACGTGCGCACTTCCGTCGGGGCCTGGCAGCCAAGAACAGGTACAACCTGCGCACGATGGCCCTCTTGATGCTGGTGCGGTGGCTCAACATCTCACTGGCCATGATCATTATGTTCGCCGCCCTCGATTTGTCCACTCAGTTCAGTTTCCTTGCCCTCAGCGCGGCCTTTGTCCTGACGCTCGTGGTTGGCTTGTTGGTCCCCATCGGCATCGAGCATCTCGGGAGGGGACTGAAACCGCTTCAGCCCCAGCTCTGCTCCATCTACAACCCCTATTTCTGGTGGCACGAGCAGTACTGGAAGATGTCGCTGCAGAGCCGATACGCAAGCCTCCTCAACGGGACGCCGTTCAAGCCGCTGGTCTGGCGTTTGCTCGGCGTACGGATCGGAAGCCGGGTCTTCGACGACGGCTGCGGCATCATCGAGCGGACCTTGGTCACAGTCGGTTCCCGTTGCGCCTTGAACGCCGGCACCACCCTCCAATCCCATTCCCAGGAAGACGGCATGTTCAAGTCGGACCGCATCGTTGTTGGCGACGATGTCACCCTCGGCGTCTCCGCCTTCGTCCACTACGGCGTGACCGTCGAAGACGGCGCGGTCGTCGGCGCCGACTCCTTCGTCATGAAGGGGACCACTCTCACCCGCGGATCCCTGTGGGCCGGTAACCCGGCCGAAGAGGCCCGGGACGCCGCCACGTCCCCCCTCGCGCTGGAAAGGCCCTTATCATGACCACCACCTCTGCGTTGACCTGCCGCACCGCCGGCGGCTCGTCGGGCCCGGGCAAAGACCGAACCGCGCCCGCGGGTGCCGCGCTGACGGCGATTCCCAGGTGGACGCAGAAGCGCCAGCCGGGTCAGGGCCGAATCGAAGTGGCTGTGCCACAGGACCTGTGCGAGGCCGTGCGGACGCTGGCCCAGAGCCTGCAGGTGGCTCCATCCTCGATCTGGCTGGCGGCACACTCGAGAGTGCTCCATGCGTTGTCCGGCGAAACAGAGGTCACGACCGGTTGCAAGGACGCGTTCGGGACTTGGCAGTGCACCCTGGATCTGGCGCACCGGTCCTGGCGAGCCCTCGTCTCCGATGCGAACGGCCGCCAAATCCGGGCCCGTACGGAGCAGTCCACCCCCGGGCAGGCTAGTCACGAGCCGGCCGCCCCTGGCTACGAAGTGGTGTTCGGCGGTCTTAGGGACGACGATTCCGAGCTGCCGGAGGGCATCGTGCTCGGTATTTCGGTCGGACACGCGGCCATCGGCGAGGTGCTTCGCCTGAAGTACCGCGGGGATGTTCTCGACGCTGATGCCGCCCGCCGCATCGCCGGCTACTACATCGCCGCGCTCCGTGGCGTAGTAGCGGACCCGGGGGTGGATCCCTTGGACACCGACCTAGTCGGCCAGGAGGAGCGGCGCTTCCAGCTTGAGCAGCTCGCCGGGCCCGAGCGGCCCCGGCCCCAGAGGCGCTTCCACGAGCTGTTCGAGGAGCGCGTTCGGCAGCGTCCCGAACGAATCGCGGCCGTTCAGGACGCGCGGGAGTGGACGTACGCGGAGCTAAACGCCCGCGCCAACCGGATAGCCCGTGGTCTGCTCTCGCGCGGGCTGCGCGCGGAGGACATCGTGGCAGTCGTCGCCGAAAGGGATCTGGAGTGGATGGCCGCTGTGATCGGCATCCTCAAAGCCGGAGGCGCATATCTGCCGATCGAGCCGCACTTCCCGGCCGACCGAATCGCCAGAACGCTCACGCGGGCCGGGGCCCGGGTGGTGCTCACCGAAGGCGGCAGCACCACCACCCTCGATGAGGCACTGGAAGGAATGCCTGCAGTGACGAAGCTCTTGTTCGAGGACATCGAGGCCGAGGGGCATCCCGCCGACGACCTCGGCATGGAGATTCGTCCCGATCAGCTCGCTTACGTCTATTTCACCTCCGGGTCCACTGGCGAGCCGAAAGGCGCGATGTGCGAGCACGACGGCATGGTGAACCACCTGTACGCCAAGATCGAGGACCTGGGGATCCGCCCCGGGGACGTCGTCGCCCAGACCGCACCCCAGTGCTTCGACATCTCGCTGTGGCAACTGGTCTCGGCGCTGCTCGTCGGCGGCCGCACACTCATCGTCGGGCAGGACCGGATCCTCGACGTCGAGCGGTTCATCGACACGGTGGAACGGGGCGCGGTGGCGGTCTTCCAAGTCGTTCCGTCGTATCTGGACGCCGTGGTGGCGTACCTGGGCGGCAGGCCTCGCGCCTTGCCGCACCTCCGCTGCGTCTCAGCCACAGGGGAGGCTCTAAAGCGCGAGCTGGTCCGCCGCTGGTTCGACGTGATGCCGGACGTCAAGCTGGTCAACGCCTACGGGCTGACGGAAACCTCCGACGACACGAACCACGAAGTGTTGAGTGCAGCGCCACCGGGCGGCTCCGTGCCACTTGGCCCGCCAATCCCGAACGTCCGGATCCACATCCTCGACGAGCGGCAGCGCCTTGTGCCGCTTGGAGCACCGGGCGAGATCGCCTTCTCCGGAGTGTGCGTGGGCCGCGGCTATATCAACGACCCGGAGCGCACCGCGCAGGCCTACTCCACCGACCCCTACGTGGACGGCGCGCGACTCTATCGGGCCGGCGACTACGGCCGTTGGTCCCCGGACGGCAAGCTGGAGTACCTGGGGCGGCGGGACAACCAAGTCAAGATCTCCGGGTTCCGCATCGAGATCGGCGACATCGAAAACGCGCTGATGCGGGTTCCCGCCGTCCGCGACGGCGCCGTCGTCGTCGGTGAGGGCGCCGGGCAGTCCAAGTTCCTGGTGGCGTTCTACTCCGGCAACCGGCCGCTCGAGGTCGACGAAATCCGCAGCGAGATGGCTGCCCGGGTACCGGGCTACATGGTTCCTTCGACGTACAGGTGGCAGGAGAGCCTGCCCCTGACCGGCAACGGGAAGATCGACCGGAAGGCTTTGACCCGCATGGCGCGCGAGGTCATTCCCGAGGCCGGCACCGCCACGGAAGCCCTCTCGGCGGCCGAGCAGCGGCTTGCGGAGGCATGGGCGACGGTGCTCGGCCTGCCGATGGGCCGGATCGGCGGGCAGGACTCGTTCTTTGCACTGGGCGGGACCTCGCTGTCCGCGGTGAAGCTCGCGGTACTGCTCAAGCGCGCAGTGTCGATCAAGGACATCATGCAGACGCCCATCCTGGCAGACCTGGCGACCCTGCTCGAAGCCTCGTCCCCCGCGGACACAGCCGTTCCGCCGGACCCGCGGACGGCGGGAGCCGTCGCGGAGCCCGACTCCATGGCCCCGGCAGGAGGACCGGTTGGCCTCTCCCACCCGCTACCCATGAAACGAAAGGACCCCTGATGTCGTCTCCTACACCCAGGATCCAGTTCGACGTGGAACGCCAAGCCGGCCGGGTGCCGATGCTCATCGTCGAGAACGGCCACGACCCCGTGCTGTGGGCCGAAGAGAACCGAGAGGCGCTGCGTGCGGCGGTGGATGAGCACGGCGCCGTCCTGGTCCGCGGTCTGGGCCTCCGTGATCCAGCCGAAGTGGCCGATACCTTCCAACGGCTGGTTTCAGGCGGCCTCATGCCGGACCGGGAGGCTTTCGCCGCCAGGCAGCCCTACTTGGACGGCGTGTACTCATCCCTGGCGTGGCCCGCGAACCAGCCGATGTGCATGCACCACGAGCTCAGCTACGCGCTCGAGTTCCCCGGCCTGATGCTCTTCGCCTGCCTTCAGGCACCCAGTGTCGGTGGCGTGACCGGTGTGGCGGACGCCAGTGCCGTGCTCGATGCCCTGCCGCCGGACATCGTCCGTCGGTTCGAAAGCCAGGGGTGGCTGCTCGCCCGCAGCTACAACGGGGACATCGGTGCCTCCTATGAGGAGGCGTTCGGGGTCTCAGACCGCGCGGATGTCGAGAGCTACTGCCGGGCGCACGAGATCGAGCTCGAGTGGCAGCCCGATGGGGAGCTGCGCACCCGGCAACGGCGCCCTGCCGTGGTTCGGCACCCGGCGACTGGCCATCGCTGTTGGTTCAACCAGGTTGCGTTCCTGAGCGAATGGACGACCGCGCCCGAGGTGCGGGAATACCTGGTGGACGTCTACGGTCCTGATGGGCTGCCGTTCAACACCCGCTTCGGCAACGGAGAGCCGATCGGTGAGGAAATCATTGCCCTCCTGAACGAGGTCTATGAGGCCCACACCCTCCGCACCCCCTGGGAGACGGGGGACCTCATGCTGGTCGACAACATCCGCATGGCGCATAGCCGCGAGGCCTATGAGGGGCCTCGGGAGATTCTTGTCGGCATGGCCGAGCCGCGCAACATTTTCGATCTCGACAACCACAACCAGGACGGTGCACGATGACAGAGCTTGCCAGTTCTCCTGCCGCAGCGGCCGCAGAGCCGAAGACGGTGCCGCCCTTCGCGGTCATCTCAGGGACCCAGGTGCAGCAGGTGCTTCAGGGACGGGAAAAGAAGGTCATCGAGCTGGTCGAGCAGACCTACCGCGTGCATGCAGCCGGAGATTCGGTGAACCCCCCGTCTTACTTCCTGCGCTTCCCGGACCGGCCTACCTCGCGCATCATCGCCCTGCCGGCCTCGGTCGGCGGACAAGTAGAGGTTGACGGCATCAAATGGGTCTCCAGCTTCCCGGACAATGTGGCATCGGGAATTCCGCGCGCCTCTGCGGTGTTGATCCTCAACGACCAGGCAACGGGGTACCCCTTGGCTTGCATGGAGGGCTCCATCATCAGCGCCTCCAGGACCGCTGCATCTGCCGCCGCTGCTGCCGACTGGCTCAGCCGGGGACGCGGGCGTCCCCGGCGCATAGGGTTCTTGGGCGTTGGCCTCATTGCCCGCTACATCCACACCTTCCTGGAGGCCACCGACTGGTCCTTCGACGAGATCGGGGTGTTCGACCTCTCGGGTGAGAGTGAGGAGGGTTTCAAGGGCTATCTCGAGCGCAGCGGTACAGGTGCCCGCGTGACAGTGCACGACGGCCCCGAGCAGCTGATCAGAAGCAGCGACCTCGTCGTGTTCGCCACGGTGGCGGGCCAGCCGCACGTGCACGATACGACGTGGTTCGCGCACAAGCCGCTGGTGCTGCACGTGTCCCTGCGCGATCTGGCCCCTGAGATCCTGCTGGCGTCCACCAACATCCTCGACGACGTCGACCACTGCCTGAAAGCCGGGACGTCGGCCCACCTCGCGGAGCAGAAGGTCTGCAACAGGGACTTCGTGGACGGCACCTTGGCCGACGTCATGGAAGGCAGGGTCTCGCTGACGGACGACCGCCCTATTGTGTTCTCGCCGTTCGGACTGGGCGTGCTCGACCTTGCAGTCGGCAAGTACGTCTACGACGAACTTGCCGGCAGTGGCCAGCTCCGGGTCGTCGAGGATTTCTTTTCCGAGTTGCGTCGGTACGGCTGACCCTGCGGCGCAAACCGCATTCAGCGATTCGCACTCACCGAGGAGTGACGCAATGCTCTCCCTACCGCAGATGCTGGGGAATGTGTCCAAGGCCTACGTCCAGTCCCCTGAGGACTGGGCCCGGTCGGTCACCGACGTCCTGCGGGACGCCGCGATCTACCACCAGGCCGCAAATGGCTTCTACCGCGCCCAGTGTGACGCCCTGGGAGTCGACCCCGCCACGATCAAGGACATCAACGACCTGCAATCCCTGCCACTGTTGCCGGTCGGCATGTTCAAGCGTCCCGACGCCAAGGTGCTGCTTACTTGCTCCCTGGCCGACGTCGAGACCGAAACCCGCTCCAGCGGAACCCGCGGTGTCCCTTCCGTCATCCCCCGCAACAGCGAGACAATGACCCTGGCGCTGGTCGCCCTGCTCGGCACCTACCGGGAGTTCTTCAGCCTGTCCGGGGGCGCGGGACTTTTCTTGAACCCGTCGGACCCGGAAGCCTCGGAGATGGGACTGCTCAAGGACTTAAACATCCTGAACAGCGTCTTCGACCACCACGCATATCTCGTTGCCGACCAGGCGTTCGACGCCGGGGAGGCCCTGGAGCACCTGTCCCGGTGGGAGGGACATATGACACGCCACATCGTCAGTCCGCCGTTCCTCATCGGCCGGCTCTTCCGGTTCCTTGAGCGGGAGAATATCAGTGTGCGCTTGGACCCGTTCAGCATGATCATCACTCTCGGGGGCTGGAAGCGGCACACAGCCGAGGCCATCCCTAATGAGAGTTTTCGGGAACGGTGCCACGACTTGCTCGGCGTGCGTGCGGTGAACGTGCGCGACATGTACGGGATGATCGAGTCGAACATGCTCGCTGTCGAATGCCACCTGCATCGCAAGCACGTTCCGCCGTGGTGCTACATCTCCATCCGGGACCCTGGCCAAAGCGCCAAGGAGATCGCCCCGGGGGAGACCGGCACCATCGCCGTACTGGATGCCCTCAGCACCAGCTACCCCGGTTTCCTCCTCACCGACGACATGGGCGACGTCGAGACCGGCACCTGCGGGTGCGGCAGAACCGGCCAGGTCATCAACTTCCGCCGCCGGGGGCAGGGCGGCGGGCTTGGCCACTGCCCAGTCAGCATCGAGCGCTACCTCGGTTCGGGCACTACTGAATCGCACCGGGTTTGATGGAGACATCGATTACCCGGAAGGATGATTCCCATGCCAGCACAACGGAAGTACCCAAATGAGCTGCGTGAGCGCGCAACGCGGATGGCCATTGATGCAAGGAAAGACCCTGAGACCAGGACCGGTGCGTTCCGCCGGATCGGCGAGCAGCTAGGGGTGAATCCCGAGGCACTGCGGACCTGGGTGGGCCGGGCCGAGACCGACGAGGGCCTGCGTCCGGGAACGACGACGGTGGACTCGGACCGGATCACAGAACTCGAGCGTGAAGTCCGTGAGCTGCGCCGGGCGAACACGATCCTGAAGCAGGCCTCGGCTTTCTTCGCGGCGGAGCTCGACCGCCCGTCGGGGTGATGTGCGCCTTCGTGGACAAGCACCGCGATGAACACGGGATCGAGCCGATCTGCAAGACGCTGCAGATCGGCCCGAGCACGTACTACGCCCGCCGTTCCCGGCCGGAGTCCGCCAGAGTAGTCAGCGACCGGGAGCTGGGGGAAAGATCGAGAGCATCCACGCGCAACAACGGCGGGCACCGAATCAAGTAGTCCGAATAAAGTAGTCCAGGATCCGCATCAACGCACAGCGCCCTCGGGCAATCTGCCGAAGCGGCGTGGTGCTGTAACCGTTCTTCTGGAGCTGGATGTCAGCCGCGTGGGGCCAGGGCGTATGTGGCGGTGGCGTAGGCCAGGGCGCCGGCCATTTCCTTGAGCAGTTCCGGGTTGGTGTTGGCGATCGTGTCGCAGGCCTCGTGGTAGCAGGGATCGAGGTCCTTGCCGGCCACCCCGCCGTAGGCCTGCACCTGGGCTTTGGTCTTTGACTTCTCATCGCCGGTGAACAGCCCGCCGCCGGGAATGCCGGCCATGAGGAACGGTTCGTAATCGGAGTCGCCGTCGACAAAGGGCGTTGTTTCCGCCGGCAGCGAGTTGCTTTCGAAGAACCGGAAAAAGACCTCCT